>JAOUJT010000190.1 GCA_029883105.1 Gammaproteobacteria bacterium | reverse complement strand
AGGCTAGTAAAGGAAAGAAGCAGAAAGTCAGTACCATCTACTATCGTACTGGTTTGAGTCATGAGGGAATAGAGCTTGGTCATCGACTAAAAGGCAACCAGGTGGTCATCAATAAAGATCTCATGGATGGCGTTGATCTACGTCTGCAGGTTGGCGATGATATGAAATATTTACTTTATGGCCACTAATCTCGTAATGATTATTGCCGGCTTTTCTCAAATTAACAGTATCGACTGATACCATTTTGCTTATAAATATGGAGGCATGTTAGCTTAACGTTTTTGTTCGTTGGCCGATATGCAAGACTAGTTGCTAGAAAAGATGCTGGAAAATCCATAATTATGATAAAAATGACTCTTCTTACCGCTATCCTGGTGGCACCTATTCTGTCGTACGCCGCAACGCCTCAGTCCTGGATTGGTGGCAGTGGTATCGGTTATATGCGTACTGCTCAGGTGTTGAAGGAGGGCGAGAGTAGCTGGTTCTTAAATAACGGTGTAGAACAGTTAGGCTCCTCAGTCCCTGCAACGACGGCAACTTTAAGTCAGTCCTCAATGGGTTACGCTACCTCCATGGGAGGACATACAGAGATAGGTCTGCTACTACCCTATGCCAACTATACAGCGTCGCCTGCAGCGTCCGCTGTTTCCGGTATGCGCAATACTTTGAGTTATCTACGCCACAGTATTTCCGATAGTAATAAGGTGGAAGGTTTTGGCACCGTATTGACCCTCTACAGTACGATTCTGCCTGGTAATGCGGCGACAAATGTCACCAGTGGAACGCCCTCGTTTGGGGCGGAGTTGAATTTTAGCCATTGGTCAAAAAATAGTGCCATTCATTTGAATGTTGGCACGGATACGACGGATGTTTGGGATCAATCAGGAACCCCTCCCTTTGCGAGTGATGCGTTGTTAAAGACTTCGTTGGGAATAGAGTGGGGGGTAACCGAAGCGCTTGGTATGACGATACAGGCCCTGACTGCGCAGTCAGCATCCAGCAGCACTACTGATATGCATATGGCGGTGGTGTTTCAGTATATGCCCAGCGAGCATTGGGCATTTACCCTGGGGTCAGGAGTCGGTATGCCCTCGGCAAATGTTCATGGTGACACCAGCATCATTTTGGGTATGACCTATTCAGGCAATAGTCAGTTGCGTTCTCGCTATTCCAGGACCATAGATTTTTCCGAACAGTATAATGCCACCAAAGAGCTGACACAGACGGTGGATAGCATGAATAGTAGGATCGAGCAGATAGATAATCGTTTGCAGAAAACAGAACTTCAGTCTCAGGAAAATGCGGCTCGAGTCGATGAGTTGCAAAAGAATGTGCCTATCAATAAGGTGGATTCCCTGAATGAACGCGCTGAGGAAAGTAGCCTTGGCAAGGATGGGGTTCAAAAGAATTTATCTATTAATCGGGTCGAATTACTCGAAGAGCGTCTGCATCGCAGTGAGACACGAGTAAATGAGTATGGGAAAGATTTGCAATCTATACAGTATGACTACAGTAACGAGTATGCAGCGGACTGATTCGACGGTATGTTTGTACAAGCTTTGCGTACAGACACAATGAAATGTTAGAATTCCACCAACATACTGATTTAACAAAAAGCACCGCACTGGCGGTGCTTTTCTTTTAACCGAAGAATATAAGCAAGTGGCCTCTCGTATGGGTCACCACTGTGGAGAAGAATATGCCTGTCATTACCCTGCCTGATGGTTCCCAACGCGAATTCCCCCAAGCCGTATCCGTTATGGATGTGGCCACCGATATCGGTCCTGGTCTGGCCAAGGCCACTCTGGCTGGCAAGGTCAACGGTGAGCTGGTCGACGCCTCATTTATGCTTAAAGAAGATAGCGCACTGGCTATTGTAACGGCCCGTGATGAAGAAGGTCTGGAGGTAATTCGTCACTCCAGCGCTCATCTGATGGCCCAGGCAGTGAAGCAGCTCTATCCAGATGCCCAGGTGACCATTGGCCCGGTGATCGATAACGGCTTCTTTTACGACTTCTCTTACGAAACGCACTTTTCGCCTGACGATGTGGAAAAGATTGAAAAGCGCATGCAGGAGTTGGCCAAGAGCGATCTGCCGATTGAACGCAGTGAGATGGATCGTGACGAGGCGGTGAAGTTTTTCCGTGATATGGGTGAGATGTACAAAGCCGAGATCATCGAGTCTATTCCCAGTGATCAGCCACTCTCTTTATATCGGCAAGGGGATTTCATCGATCTGTGCCGCGGTCCGCATGTGCCTTCCACTGGCCATCTTAAGGCCATCAAGCTAACCAAGCTGGCGGGAGCCTACTGGCGTGGCGACTCCAATAACGAGATGCTACAGCGCATCTACGGCACTGCTTGGGGCGATAAGAAGGCACTAAAGGCCTATCTGCAGCGCATCGAAGAGGCCGAGAAGCGCGATCACCGCAAGATCGGCAAGCATATGTCCCTGTTCCATACCCAGGAAGAGGCCCCCGGCATGGTGTTTTGGCACGATAAGGGCTGGCGCATCTATCAGGAAGTGGAACAATATATACGTCATACCCTGCGCGATAACGGTTATGACGAGGTACGTACGCCACAAGTCGTAGATCGTTCCTTGTGGGAAAAATCCGGTCACTGGGACAAGTTCCAGGACATGATGTTTACCACCCATTCGGATAACCGTGATTACGCAGTGAAGCCGATGAACTGTCCCTGCCATGTGCAGATCTTTAATCAGGGCCTCACCAGCTATCGTGAACTGCCTATCCGTATGGCGGAGTTTGGCTCCTGTCACCGTAATGAGCCCTCCGGTACCCTGCATGGTTTGATGCGTGTGCGTAACTTCACTCAGGATGATGCCCACATCTTCTGTACCGAGAACCAGATCCAGGAAGAGGTCTCTACCTTTATTGATCTGCTCTACAAGGTCTACAAGGATTTCGGTTTCGAAGACGTTTTGATCAAGCTCTCCACCCGTCCTGAAGAGCGTGTAGGCTCAGACGAGAGCTGGGACAAGGCGGAAAAGGCGCTGGAAGATGCGCTGGATGCCAAGGGCATAGACTGGGAACTGCAACCGGGTGAGGGTGCATTCTATGGTCCGAAGATCGAATTCTCGCTGAAGGATTGTCTGGAACGCGTATGGCAGTGCGGTACCATCCAGGTGGATTTCTCCATGCCCGGACGACTGGGTGCGGAGTATGTGGCTGAGGATGGTAATCGCCAGGTACCGGTGATGTTGCATCGCGCCATTCTGGGTTCGATGGAGCGTTTTATCGGTATTCTCATTGAACACCATGCTGGCGCTTTTCCGCTTTGGTTGGCCCCGGAGCAGGTGGTGGTGATGAATATTACCGATAATCAGGCCGAATATGTCGTAGAAGTGGAAAATTCCTTGAAGAATAAGGGATTCCGAGTGAAGTCGGACTTGAGAAATGAGAAGATCGGCTTTAAAATCCGCGAACACACTTTACAGAAGATCCCTTACCAACTGGTAATTGGTGATCGTGAGGTGGAAGAGAAGACCGTGGCCGTACGCACACGCAGCGGTGAGGATCTTGGCACTATGTCCCTGGAGACCTTTGTCGAGACGCTTGCTGCCGATGTTGCGAGCCGCGGTTTAACCGTTTTGGAGGAATAGAGTATCGCTGCCAAGAAAGAAGATCAGGTCCGCATGAACAACGAGATCACCGTCCGTGAGGTCCGAGTGACCGGCGTAGATGGTGAACAATTAGGCATTATGCCTACGGCCCAGGCAAGAGAACTTGCCGAAGAGGTCGACATGGACCTGGTAGAGATATCGCCTCAAGCTGAGCCGCCTGTTTGTCGAATCATGGATTATGGCAAGTTCCTGTTCGAGACGAACAAGAAGAAACAGGTTGCGAAGAAGAAGCAGAAACAGATTCAGGTCAAGGAGATCAAGTTCCGTCCCGGAACTGAAGAGGGCGATTACCAGATCAAACTGCGTAATCTGACCCGTTTCCTTGAAGGTGGGGATAAATGTAAGGTGACCCTGCGATTCCGCGGCCGTGAAATGGCGCATCAGGAATTGGGTCGCAAACTGCTTAAGCGTGTAGAGGCCGATTTGAACGAATTGGGCACCGTAGAGCAGTTCCCCAGAATGGAAGGGCGTCAGATGGTTATGGTCATCGCCCCTCGTAAAAAGAAGTGACGCGTTAGATCGCGTACGCCCGGTGGTCAAACTCAATAGAGACTGGCCGCTGGAGATTCGGGTGACTAGAGGTCTTGAAGCTGTCCCAGACAGCCCTTTACCGCCCCTGATAGAAACCAGCAACACAGCAATTGTGGAGAGTAATTAGCAATGCCAAAGATTAAGTCCAACAGTAGCGCGAAAAAGCGCTTCAAGCTGACGGCATCTGGTCGCGTTAAGCGTAACCAGTCGCACCGTCGCCATATCCTTACCAAAAAGACCACCAAGCGTAAGCGTCAACTACGTAGCCCTGCCTTCGTGCATGCGGCAGACGTACAGTTGATTCGACGCATGCTGCCCTATAGCTAACCGGAGGTAAGGAAAATGGCTAGAGTTAAACGTGGTGTCGTAGCTCGCGCACGTCACAAAAAGATTATGAAGCAAGCCAAGGGTTACTACGGTCGTCGTAAGAACGTCTTCCGTGTTGCCACCCAGGCTGTTACCAAAGCCGGTCAGTATGCGTATCGTGACCGTCGTCAGCGTAAGCGTCAGTTCCGTGCCCTGTGGATTGCCCGTATCAATGCTGGTGCACGTTTGAACGGTATCTCTTACAGCCGTTTCATCAACGGTCTGAAGAAGGCGAATATCGAGATCGATCGTAAGGTACTGGCGGATATCGCAGTATTTGACAAGGCTGCCTTTGCTGCTATCGCAGAACAGGCCAAGGCCAGCCTTTAAACCTCACGTGTATCACTGAGGTTCAACCATTACGGTTGTAAAACACAAAGGGGAAGGCTGTCGGCCTTCCCCTTTATTTTTGTCAATTCAGGATTCAAGTCTTCGGACTCAGGGTTCAAGGTAGAGAAGGCACATCGCTGTTCTCTACCTTGTATCTTGTAATTTGTATCTGATCGATTGGGAGTGAGAGTGTGCAGGCTTTAGACACGCTGGTTGAGGAGGCCGAGGCGGCCATAGCGGCAACAGACGATCTGCAGCGCTTGGACGATATCCGCGTCCAGTATTTGGGGAAGAAAGGTTCACTTACCGAACAGATGAAGCAGTTAGGCTCCCTCTCTGCGGAAGAGCGCCCCAAGGCCGGTCAGGTGATCAATCAGGCCAAACAGCTGGTACAGCAGGCGATAGAGGCACGTAAGTCGTCGCTACAGTCGGAAGTACTGAATGCCAAGCTGGCTTCGGAGGCGGTGGATGTCACCCTGCCGGGTCGTAATGCCGACAAGGGTGGCCTGCATCCGGTCACCCGTACCCTGGAGCGTATCGAGTCCCTGTTCATTCAGTTGGGCTTTGAGGTCGCAGAAGGCCCGGAAATCGAGGACGATTACCATAACTTCGAGGCGCTGAATATTCCCGAGACCCATCCCGCACGTGCCATGCACGATACCTTCTATGTGGATGATCACACCGTATTGCGTACCCATACCTCACCGGTTCAGATTCGGGT
>JAOUJT010000189.1 GCA_029883105.1 Gammaproteobacteria bacterium | reverse complement strand
GGTGCCGGGCAGGCGTTCACCATCCAGTGGATTGGAGGTGTTCATGCCGGTCTCGGTCATGCCATAGCGTTCCAGGATGGTATGGCCGCTACGTGCCTTGAATTCATCAAAGGTCTGTTCCAGTAGCGGTGCGGAGCCGGAGATGAACAGGCGCATGTTCTGGCAGCAGAGCTTGTTAAAGTTATCGCTTTGCAACAACCGTGTATAGAAGGTCGGTACTCCCATCATGGCGGTGGCGCGTGGCATAAGTTCGATCATCGTTTCTGCATCGAATTTGGGCACGAACAACATCTTACTGCCACTGAGTAATACCGTATGGCAGGCGACGAACAGGCCGTGGATATGAAAGATAGGCAGGGCATGCAGGAGTACATCGCTCTTTGACCAGCCCCAGTAGTTCACCAGCGACAGACCATTGGCAGCCAGCGCACCGTGGCTGATCATGGCTCCCTTGGGACGACCGGTGGTGCCGGAGGTGTAGAGGATGACGGCGATGTCGTGCTCGTCGCAATCGACGGTATTAAAATTGCTGGACTGAGATTCAGTCTGTTGCATCAGCTCACCCTGGCCCAGCTCATCCAAAGCGCGTATATGGGTGATGGGTGTGGTTTGGGCGATACGCTGAAACAGTTCTGTGGAGTCTGGACGACATACTACCAGGGCCGGCTCGGCGTTCTCAACAAAATAGGCCAGCTCACTTTCGGTGTAGGCGGTATTTAGGGGCAGATAGATAAGCCCGGCGCGCAGACAGGCCAGATAGAGGAAGAGTACCTGAGGGGATTTTTCTACCTGCACCGCCACCCGATCACCTTTTTTTAGTTGCATCGGACCGCTGAGCAGATTGGCCAGTTGGGCACTGACCTGTTCCAGGTGGGCGTAGCTGTAGTGTTTGCCATCTACGGTTTCGAGAAAGTCTTGCGCCGTGTTAGCAGGGAAGTGTTGGGCGAAGATCGAATAGATATTGCTCATTTTTTGTATCCTGAAATCTATTTCTGTAGATGAAATGCTCTTAATCTGTGCATTCTATGCTAAACATGGAGGGATGCACGTTTTCGATGGCACTTCTTGTGTCATATTACGAAAATCTGGGAGAAGAGGCGTTTAGTTGGATTGCGCCCGAAATATACCAGTCAGTAATCATCAACAAGAGGATAAAAAATATGACATTAAAGAAATTTAATAAAGCACTGTTTGTCGGTGTTTTGGCCGCATCCATGGGCCTGACTGCCTGTGGTGGCAGTGATGAGACTGTGAACCTGAAGGCTTCACATCAGTGGCCCGGCGGTAAGGGTGACATGCGCGATGTGATGGTGCAGATGATCGCCGAAGATGCCAAGGCTGCCAATGTCGGCCTGAGCATTCAGGTCTATCCTGGCAAGTCTCTGTTCAAGCCCAAGGAACAGTTTGGTGCCATGGTCGACGGCAATCTGGATATGACAGCCTTCCCTCTGGCCTATGCCGGTGGACGCCATCCTGAGTTGAACCTGACCCTGATGCCTGGCCTGGTGAAGAACCACGACCACGCCATGCGTCTGAGCAAATCTCCCTTCATGGATCGTATCAAGAAGATCCTGGATGACGCCGGTGTAATCGTTCTGTCCGACACCTGGATGGCGGGTGGTTTCGTTTCCAAGAAAGGTTGTATCGGTGGCCCAGATAGCGTCAAGGGTCAGCAGTTCCGTGCCGCGGGTAAGGCCTTCAATGAGATGCTCGCCGCTGCAGGTGCCTCGATTACCTCGATGCCCAGCTCCGAGATCTATTCTGGACTACAGACCGGTGTACTGGATGGCGCTAATACCTCTTCCGCGTCTCTGGTTTCCTATCGCATCTACGAGCAGGTTAAGTGTCTGACTGCTCCTGGTAAGACTGCCCTGTGGTTCATGTATGAGCCTATCCTGATGTCCAAAGCCAAGTTCGAATCACTGAACAAGGCACAACAGGATGCTCTGATCGCTGCGGGTAAGAAGGCCGAAGAGTTCGCCTTTGCAGAAGCCAAGAACATGGATGCCAAGCTGGTAGAAACCTATAAGCAGGCCGGCGTTAAGGTGGTTGAAATGACCCAGGCAGAGTTTAATGCCTGGCGTGAGATTGCCAAGACCAGCTCCTACAAGAACTTTGCCGAAAAGGTTGAAGGCGGTAGTGAACTGCTGGACATGGCTTTAGCGGTTGAATAAGGTCGACTAAGACCTGGCTAAAAAGCGGCTGCCTGCGGGTGGCCGCTATTTTTTGTGGAGAATGATATGGATCGCTATATACGATTGGTTGCCCAGATATCACGACTGTGTGGGATTACTGCGGCGGCGATGATCGTGATATCGGTGTTGGTGGTGTGCCAAATGGTGGTAATGCGTTACGGCTTTGAAGCCTCGACCTACTGGCAAACAGAATTTGTAACCTACCTACTATTGGCGGCAACCTTCATCGGTAGCCCGTATGTCCTGCTGACAAAAGGACACGTGAATGTAGAGTTGGTACCCCTTTATTTAAGTCAACGAGGTCGTTTTTATCTGGCGCTGTTTGCGGCCAGCTTCGCCTTGTTGGTATGTCTGGTGATCGTTTGGTCTGGTGGCGAGATATTTGTGAAATCCTGGCAGCGTGAATGGCACTCAGACAGCGTTTGGGCTGTACGCCTGTGGATACCTTATTTGGCTATGCCCGTTGGCTTCGGTGTGATGGCATTGCAATATGTGGCCGATATTTTAAGTTTGCTGACGGGACGTGAGATGCCGTTTGGCATGCCCGCTGAAGGGGGAGAATAATGAGTCCTATAGAACTGGGGGGCATTGTTGCCCTGGTATTGATCCTTGCTTTGCTGTCTGGCATGCCGGTGGCCTTCGCCCTGGCCGGGGTAGCGATGCTGTTTATGGTTTTATTCAATGGCCTGCACGGCCTGAATGTGGTGGCCGATACCCTGTTTGCCGGCCTCAACGAGTTCGCCCTGTTATCTATACCGATGTTTATCCTCATGGGTGCGGCCATCGCATCTTCCCGTGCCGGCAGTGATCTGTATGAGGCACTGGAACGCTGGTTTCATCGAGTACCGGGTGGCCTGGTGTTATCCAATATCGGTGCCTGTTCGATCTTTGCAGCCCTTAGCGGCTCCTCTCCGGCTACCTGTGCCGCCATCGGTAAGATGGGTATTCCAGAGATGCAGAAGCGCGGCTATCCCAGCTCTCTGGCTACCGGTGCCATTGCTGCGGGGGGAACCCTGGGGATACTGATTCCGCCTAGTATCACCATGATCGTTTACGGTATCGCTACAGAGACCTCCATCGGCCGACTGTTTCTTGCGGGTATCCTGCCGGGGCTGATGCTAACAGGCCTGTTTATGGCCTGGTCGCTCTACTACGCCCATCGTTACGGTACGGCGATACAAAAGAATACCGAGGGATATACCTGGCGCGAGCGTTTTGAGATCCTGCCCAAGATCCTGCCCTTCCTGGCGATTATCGTCATGGTGCTATGGGCGCTGTATGGCGGCGTGGCAACACCCTCGGAAGCGGCCGGTGTAGGTGCTTTGTTCAGCCTGACTCTAGTGGTAGTGATCTACAAGGTTTGGCGTGGTTCAGAGTTATGGGCGATCCTCAAGACCTCAACCCGTGAGTCGGTAATGATCATGCTGATCATCGGTGCCGCGGCACTGTTCAGTTACATGATGTCTTCACTCTATATCACCCAGGGCCTGGCCGAGTGGATCGCCGGCATGGAGATGAACAAGTGGCTGTTACTGGCGGCGATCAACGTACTGTTGTTGCTCGCAGGCCTGTTTTTGCCTCCGGTGGCGGTGATCCTGATGACCACACCGACCCTGTTGCCGATCATCATTGCGGCCGGTTTTGATCCCATCTGGTTTGGCGTCATGCTGACCATCAATATGGAGATCGGTCTGATCACACCACCGGTAGGCCTGAACCTGTATGTGATCAATTCCATTGCCCCGGACGTGAAATTGCAGACCGTACTCAAGGGTGCCTTGCCGTTCATGCTGCTGATGGTGTTGGGTATCTTGTTGCTGACACTATTCCCAGGGATTGCCACCTGGCTGCCAGATTACATGATGGGTCCGCAGCGCTAATGCCTGCACCCTGCCTACGGAGCAAATGATTTGGAACTGTTATTTCTGCTTTCAATGGGGGCCGTTGCCGGCATGCTGGCAGGGCTATTGGGCATTGGTGGCGGTATCATTATCGTACCGGTGCTGGCAATTGTGTTTACCGCTCAGGGTGTCGATGGCAGTGTCCTGATGCATGTGGCAGTGGGTACCTCCCTGGGTACTATCGTGATCACATCTTTGTCCTCCATCAGGGCACACCAGAAACGTGGGGCCATCGTTTGGGAGACCTTCAGGCGCATCAGTCCGGCGATCATTGTCGGCACCTTGTTCGGTGCCTGGGTCGCCAAACAGATCCCCGGAGAAGATCTAAAGTTGATGTTCGCCTGGTTTATGTTGCTGGTGGCTGCTCAAATGGCCATGGGCATGGCCTCTCCTCCCCACCGTCAACTGCCAGGACAATGGGGTATGTCGGTGACCGGTGTGATTATTGGTATGGTCTCGGCGATGATGGGTATTGGTGGCGGTTCTATGTCGGTACCGTTTCTGACTTACTGCAATATGGCAGTAAAGAATGCGGTGGCTACATCGGCGGCCATCGGCTTGCCCATTGCCGTGGGTGGCGCACTGGGTTTTGTGATCAGTGGTTGGGGAGTGATGATGAGACCCGAGATGTCTTTCGGTTACGTTAACCTGCCGGCCTTCTTTGGCATCGTGGTTGCCAGCACCCTGTTTGCCCCGTTGGGGGCCCGCTTGGCACACCGTTTGCCGGACATCGTCCTGAAGCGTTTTTTTGCGATATTTCTTGGAATTCTGGGGATTAAGTTGTTACTGGGTTAGACCTTGCCCTTGCGGTAGGTTATCCATGTATCCTGCAGCAAGAAGGTACCCCTATCCAGGTCCTCATTGGTAATGCGGCTGACCTTGCCAAAGTTCAGGGTGACGTTGGAGAAGATCTTATTGGTGACAACGATGCGGGCCTTGCTCAGGCAGTTTACGGTGTCTTTAACGAATTTGATTTCATCCTTAAGTCTCACCAAATCGTCGATCAGTCGCATCTGCGTGGCAACGATGCGGTCCATCAGACCATCTTTCAGTTTGTCTGGATTGCTTTTATAAAACGCGGCCATTTTATCAACGTCGGCAAGGCGCTTTTCACTCTCATCAATCTGTTCCTGTATCAGATCAATACGTTGCTCCGCATCCGGATCGTAGCCCACATCAATGGTGGTATGGGCGGAGGCAGGAGAGCCTATGGTCGGGGCCTGGACCAGCACCAGTGCCTGTAGATGACCACCAACGATAGAGGCACGGGCACTGCCGCCACGGCTGCCGACAACGATCTGGTTTCGTGAACTGATCTCGCAGTGTTCGATGGTATCGCGCGCAATAACACTATCGTCGGATTCTATAATCACATTCTTATAGAAGCGCGCCATAACGCTACCCTTGGCCTTTACGTAGCCCGAGCCGGTACGAAGATTTCCCTTGTCATCACGCACGGCACCATGACCGATGATGCCGCCATTCACGGTGACACTGCCTTCGGCTTCCATG
>JAOUJT010000188.1 GCA_029883105.1 Gammaproteobacteria bacterium | reverse complement strand
AGTCCACGCAGGCTACGCATGTCATCGGCCTGCTCCTGCATCACCGACTGCATTTGCGCCATACGCTGCCACTGCCGGTCGACCATATACATCGCCAGTACGATTAACACAACGATCAGGGAGAGTAAGCCATACAAGGTGAGATTTCTGGAGTTTGATTTTCGTTCCATGTTTACCGCTATTATTGTTTTCTGGCACAGACACCGATGTCTCATCATATATCACACAGCGGTCCCTACTCCAGTCCTAAATATCTCAACAAATATTGCTTCCTAAGACAAAAACACGTAGTGTATTTTGTCAATAAGACAAAGATATTAATAAAAAATATCCTCAATCTGAAAGGAAGTGGTCATGGGATTTCTCACAGGAAAACGCGCCCTGATTGTTGGACTCGCCAGTAATCGTTCTATCGCCTACGGCATCGCCCAGGCAATGCATCGTGAAGGTGCCGAGCTGGCATTCACCTATCAAAATGACAAGCTTCAAGCCCGCGTAGAGAAGATGGCCGCTGAAATGGACTCCGAGATCACCATGCCCTGTGATGTGGCCAGTGATGAGCAGATAGAGGCGGTATTCACCCGTCTGGACGATTTCTGGGATGGGCTGGACATCATCATCCATTCAGTAGGTTTTGCGCCGCGTAATGAGTTGGAGGGCAGTTATCTGGATGCCGTCACCCGCGAAGGCTTTAAGATCGCCCATGAGATCAGCTCCTACAGCTTTGCTGCCCTGGCCAAGGCCGGACAAAATATGATGGAGGGTCGCAACGGTTCTCTGCTTACCCTCAGTTACATTGGAGCGGATCGCGCCATCCCCAATTACAACGTTATGGGGCTGGCCAAGGCCAGTCTTGAGGCCAATGTGCGTTACATGGCCGACTCCCTCGGCCCTGATGGTATTCGTGTCAATTCCATCTCCGCAGGTCCTATCAAGACCCTCGCCGCTTCTGGTATCGGTGACTTCCGTAAGATACTCAACTTCGTTGAGGCGAATGCACCCATGCGGCGTAACGTAACTATTGAAGATGTGGGTAATACTGCGGCCTTCCTCTGCTCCGATCTATCTATGGGTATCACTGGTCAGAATATCTATGTCGACTCCGGCTTCAATATTGTCGGTATGGCGGGTTATGAACGTAGTAGTAGCTAGGGCCAAATAGCCTTATATAAACACCGGCTTTTAGCCGGTTTTTTTTTGCCTAACGAGTGTGTAATACTGATGCTTAATGTAAGTACACGTGACCATCCATTACTAAAGCATAAGGGTTGTTGAGTAAACATGAGAATAGTCATCCTCTTTAGCCTCATCGTACTTATTTCACCATTATCTGTACTGGCCGACACCATCCATATAGGTCTACGCGCTCACAGCGGTGCAGAAAAAGATATGGAGAAATGGCAGCCGACCGCAGATTACCTTAGTCAGAAAATACCCGAGCACCGATTTGTGATGATCCCATTTGAGGATATAAACGAACTAAGTCGTGCCGCTGGACGGAATATGTTTGAATTTGTTCTCACCAATCCCTCCTCTTATGTTGATCTGGAAAAAAAATACGGTGCCAGCAGAGTTCTTACACTACAAAATCTTCGCCAAGGTGGTGCCTATACCCAATTTGGTTCTGTCATCTTTACCCGTCAGGACAATAACGAAATAAACCACTTGAACGATATCAAGGGTAAGCGGTTCATGGCTGTGTCAGAACGTGCCTTTGGTGGCTGGCGTGTGGCATGGAAAGAGTTTCTCGATAATGACATCGATCCCTATGCTGATTTTGAACAAGTCTTATTCAGCGGAGGTATACAGGAACAAGTTGTGCATGCCGTACTAAAGGAACAGGCCGATGCCGGAACAGTCCGTACAGACATGCTTGAGAGTATGGCAGCGAGTGGAGAGATCGATTTAAACAAACTCAAGATCCTTAATCGTAAAAACGTCGATAATTTTCCCTTCCTGCTCAGTACACAACTTTATCCGGAATGGCCGTTTGCAAAGTTTCCTCACACATCCTCCGAGCTGGCACAGAAGATTGCTATCGCATTATTATCCATGCCCAATCAACATCCTGCTGCAACAAAGGGAAACTATTACGGCTGGACGGTTCCTCTGGACTATCAGCCAGTACATGGGCTGTTGCAGAGCCTGAAAGTTGATGCCTACAGTAATTACGGTGAAATCAATCTAAACCAGTTGCTGAGCCAATATTGGTACATCGTTTTAACTGGATTTCTCACCCTATTGATAAGCTGGATGGTGACGGCAAATATATTACGCACCAACCGAAAACTATACATAACACAACAGGCCCTGAGTAAATCAAAACAAGAACTGGAACTGCGTGTAAAGGAGCGTACTCTTGAGCTTGAAAATGCATTAGGGCTTGCCGAAGAAGCCAGTACAGCAAAAACACATTTTCTTTCTCGCATGAGTCACGAATTGCGTACACCAATGAATGCCATCCTGGGGTTTTCTGAGCTTATTTTATCAAATGCGGATGAATCTCTATCAGAAGAGAATCAAGACAATATTACTGAGATCTTCCATGCTGGAAAACATCTTCTGGCCTTGATTAATGAAGTCCTTGAATTATCACAAATCGAATCTGGAAGACTTAAACTGAAGAACTCCGAGGTTAATCTTCAGCAGCTTGTAGAGGAATGTATACAAGCACTTCGGCCACTTTCTAGCGCCAAAAACCTGCATGTCATTAGCAATACCAACTCGTGTGTCGCCTTTACCGATGCAACAAGAGTAAAACAGATCTTGATCAACCTGTTATCCAATGCCATAAAGTACAACCACAATGATGGCAGTGTAAACATAGAATGCAGAAAAGAAGATACCAACTGGATCCGAATATCCATTAGCAACACGGGCGCAGGAATAGCCGCTGCCGATTTGGATTCGATCTTTGAGCCTTTCAAACGCTTAAAGGGAAATGAAGGAGTGGAAGGTACCGGAATTGGTTTGACCGTTTGTAAACAACTGGTTGAAGTATTGGGAGGTTCCATTGGTGTACAGAGTACAAATAACGGAACCACCCAATTCTGGTTTAGATTAAAGACCCTATTAGTAATCTAGGCAGTCTTATAATTTTTATCCTCACCAAGCACCCCTTCCTCACCGTCCAATCTTGCTAGTACCACCGCACCACAAGAATCGGAGAAGACATTCACTGAAGTACGCATCATGTCAAGAACTCTATCTACCGCCAGAATCAGACCTATGGCTTCAGCTGGAAGCCCTACTGCAGCGAGGATAATAGCGATAGCGACCAAGCTAGCTGATGGTATGGCGGCTACACCAATGGAAGTTATCAATGCAATCATAACGATCATGAATTGAACAGCAAAGCTCAATTCGATACCGTATGCCTGAGCGATAAACATTGCCGCAACACATTCATACAATGCCGTGCCATCCATATTCACCGTCGCACCCAACGGCAGAACAAAAGAACTGGTACGATTCGAAACCTTGGCATTCTTCTCCACACATTCCATGGTTAGTGGCAAAGTGGCCGCAGAAGAGCTGGTAGAGAAAGCGGTTAACAATGCGGGAGCCATCGCCTTGTAGTGACGCAAAGGGCGCACCCTTGCGACATACTTCAATATCAACGGTAAGGTAATAAACATATGAATGGCCAGAGCCAACACCACAGAGAGGAAGAACCAGGCTAAAGGAATAAATGCATCCAGACCCGTGGTTGAAACAACCTTAGCCACTAATGCAAACACACCGATTGGGGCGAATTTCATAACCAGATCAGTAATACGCATCATTACATCAAAGGTCCCCTGCCAAAATCCATACAGATTTTCTGCATTTGGCTCTCCTATGCGTGTAAGGAAATAGCCAAACAGTAAACTGAAGAATATCAGTCCCAACATCTGTCCATTTGCGGCAGCGGAAACAATATTGGTAGGGATCATTCGCAGGAATATACCAACGATATCACCGGCATTCTTTCCTTCTACTTTGGCCACTGCAGTTTCTGTGTCAACAGACAATCCAATCATATCCTTGGCTGGTTGACCATCGACAATACCAGGAGCCACCATATTAACAACGAGTAATCCTATCAGTATGGCGAACAGGCTTGTTGTGGCGTAGTACAAAATAGTACGTCCACCAAGACGACCCAGATTCTTGCCTGAGCCAATACCCGCGATACCAACAATAATAGATGAAACCACCAGAGGTACGATCAACATTTTTAGAGCGTTAAGAAACATACTGCCAAAGAAGTCATACATAGAATAAAAACTGACACCAAAGATGCCAAGTTCTTTACCTGTGATCATCCCTGCCATAACAGCCAGAGCCAAGGCAATTAAGATCTGCCAATGTAATTTTAGTTTTGTGAGTCCCATATGATATCCTCCTTTTGTATATGCATTAAAAAGATGCAATAAAAAGGCCCTGCAAAGGGCCTTTTATTTATTTCAGTAATTCATAATTATAAGCTATATCTGCTTGAGTTTTTAGATGCTCGATATATCTGTTATAAGATTTGCTACCATCAGCTGCATACAGTCTCTTGGTCGCGTCGATGTTCGCAACAGGAGTGTTGCCATCAACTACTCCAGTAACGGAAAGAATCGCATAGTTTCCGCTTCCAAGTCGTATATTGGTATAAACTGGCTTATCACTCTTAGGCATGGTAAATGCGCGGGAAAGAATTGCCGAGTCCAGCTGAGCACTGTCTGTACGCTTTACTGACTGTTTTTCGATCCATTTCACGCCCAATGATTTAGCGATGCTTTTTACAGAACTACCAGCATTCAACTTCGTTATCAATTTCTGAGATGTTTCAGCCACCTGCTCTATAGCCTTATCGCGTTTAAGCTTGTTCACAATAGAAGCTCTCACCTTATCTAGAGGTTTAATCACAGAGGCCTGATAATCTTTCACTCGAATTAACAAGATATGTTCTGCACCGAGTTCGATCGCATCACTATTATAACGAGATTGAATCAACTCCTTATCAAAGGCTGCGGTAAGAACTTTAGGATCTGCAAATATCCCCTTTGCTTTGTTTCGCGAAAACAGGGCAGTAGTATTTACTTTTAAGCCTAGTTCTTGAGCCACTGGTTCCAGACTTTCTGGTTGTTCATTTGACAGATTCACCATATCTTCTGCTAACTTGAAATAAGTGGTTTCAGATTGACGTAATTTATAATCTTTCTCTACCTGAGACTTGACTTGCTTAAAACTCTTTTGTGGCCGCTTCACTTCGGTGAGTTTAATAATATGGATGCCGGATTCAGAACGAACAGGTGCACTCACTTGATTCAAGCTTAACGAAAATACCGCATCAACAAATGCCTTAGGCAATCCACTACCTGGCACAACATAACCAATATCTCCACCATTATTGGCAGAACCTGAATCTATGGAATGTTTTTTCGCATAGGCAGAGAAATCTGCGCCAGCATTTAGTTCTGTGGAGATTTGCATGGCTTTGAGGTTTACTGCTGAAACATCTTTATCACTGGCCTTAGGCGCTAACTCCAACAGGATATGGCTGGCTTTACGTTGTTCTTCAGCCACATATTGGGATTTGTTCGTTTCGTAGTACTCTTTCAACTGTTGGTCGTTAGCAGATATAT
>JAOUJT010000187.1 GCA_029883105.1 Gammaproteobacteria bacterium | reverse complement strand
GTCACTCATATCCTATCCGCTTCAAAATCAAGAATCTGCGCATGATATGGGATTTTGCGCCAAAGCTAAACCGATGCGAGACAAGACTTTAGATGGTGTTAATATGTCAGATAAATTTTACATCTCGCCACTGGCACCCTTTGTTTTCTTTTTTTGAGCACACTAGAGTATGAATAACGCATTTTATCGAATTATAGTCATTTTTTCCCTGATCTTACTCAACGTTAACACCCACGCAGCAAGCGACAACAACACCATCAGTTGGGCCGGTTGTGGTATTACCAAAAAGGCCTTTATGGCGGAGTTGGCAGCAGCCTACGAGACCAAAACAGGCATCCATATCAATCTTCAAGGTGGTGGTGCCACCCGTGGTATTCGCGATACCAGCGGCCTGAAGATTGATATGGGTGGCAGCTGTCGCATGAACCTGCCGGAAACCGATAGCAGTGAACTGCACGCGGTCCTGCATCCGGTAGCCTGGGATGCTCTGGCCATCATCGTTCATAACAACAATCCCGTAAGCAGCCTCAGCAGTAAGCAGGTCGAAAAGATCTATACCGGCAAGATCACCAACTGGAGCCAGGTTGGCGGTAATAACGCACAGATACACCTCTATGTTCGAGAAGGCAAGATATCTGGTGTGGGTTATGCGATACGCCAATATCTATTTGCTAATGGACAGCAGGCCTTTACTACCGCAGGAAAATACAAAGTGAAATCTTCGGGTCCTCTGGAACGCGCGGTGGAATCCGACCCACAGGCAATAGGTATCACCGGTGTTAGTAGTGCACGCAAACGTGATGTCAAAATCATCGGCTTTGATGGAAAAACCCCTACCTTTGAAAATGTAAAAGCTGGTGAGTACGGTCTGTATCGTCCCTTGTATCTGGTTACCAGCCCGACCCCTTCGAAAAAGGTGAAAGACTTCGTTCAGTACGCAACCTCCAAAGAAGGACGCACCATAATTCGCAATAACGGTACCGTGCCCTATCATGAGGCACTCCATTTAATGTCGAAGATGCGTATCTATGGTTTCGGTGTAGAATAAACAATAAGTTAAATGTTTTGTTAAATTTTCAAACTATAATCAAGCGGAACTATGATTAGAGGTGGCGGCAAGCTATCTTAAATCGAGGTATTACATAGCCTACCCAAGTAGGCACTATTGTACTCGCGAATATTGAAACTACAGGCTAACATCACAGAATGAATAGCAAGAGCAAACAATCTGTTATTGAGCTATTACAAGCACTGAAGACACAATACGCTTCAGAGCTTTCAAGCAAGATTGATGAGATTGAGCTAAACATTCTGTCACTGGATAAGAACGGTTATTTCCCCGAAACGTTACGACAGATACACAGCATGAAAGGCAGTGCTGGAACGCATGGTTTTATGACCGTCAGTAGTATCTGCCATCACATGGAAGATTATCTGGCCTTAGTTGATGCCAACAAGATTCAGCCAGTTCATATCGATAAACTTCTACAATATATCGACCTTCTACAACAAGCCAGCCGTTCGATCATTGATGGTCACGATGATAATCAGCGCTATGAGAAAATACTACATGCACTTGCTTCACCAGCGGCTAATGTATGTAGGGTCCTTATCGTAGATAATAGCAAAGCCATCCCTGCCCTGATTCGAAAAGAACTAGAGTCGCAGCAGATAATCTTTACCTCAGTAGAGGATGGATATCAGGCCCTTGGACTGTTGTTAATGAAAAAATATGATCTATTAATAACTAGTGAAGAGATAGGTCCGTTAAACGGCAGTGCACTAATAGCAGGGATAAAAAATTCAAACTCTGCAAACAAAAATATTAAAGTCATCCACCTAACCAGCGGCCAGAACAAAGCAAGTTCCGAAAGCACATTAGCCGATTACAAACTACACAAAGATGCATCCGTAGCCAATCATGTTCGAGGTATCATTAACAAACTCAATTAATGGGATTGTCTTAATAAGGGGCGATTTTATTCACCATTTTTATAGAATCTTACATGCCTCATCAAACTCTAATCTGGCTCCACGTGGATGAAGTTTTTCTCGAACCCCATAACCTATTGCACAAAGAATACTGGACCTCCATAGCCCATCCGTAAAAAACTCTGTATCTAATGCTTCATTATCAAAACCTGTCATCGGACCACAATCAAGTCCCAGACTACGTGCTGCCATAATCAGATAGGCCGTTTGCAAGCTGCTATTCATACTCGCAACACTTTGGATTTTATCTGGCTTACCCTCATACCAACTTCTTGCATCCGTGGCATGTGGAAAAAGACGATCCAGCTTGGTATAAAACTCACTATCCCAGCAGATAATGGCCACCACTGGTGCAGTCATGCACTTATCAATATTACCTTCCGACAGGCTGGGCTTCAGCCTCTGTTTTGCTTCATCGGACGTGATAAAAACCACACGCGCTGGACAAGAATTGACAGCCGTTGGTCCCATTTTCATCAAATCATATAGCTGTATCAGCTGATCATCTCTGACTGGACGTTGCTGCCAATGACTGAAACTACGGGCCTCGGTAAAGAGTGTTTGCAGAGACTGGGCATCTAATGGTGCTGGCATAGTGATTCCTGACTAAGTTGAAATAGTATTTGCTCAGTTTATACACAGAAAGGAAAGCGTCACTGTGTATATTGCTACATACCCCCATCTTGAACGCATGAAGACATCAATAGCGTCGATGTGATAATAGACAGAATGAGTGTGAACATTCGGTTAATTCTACAATACATGGTGTCATCATACATATAATACAACTACCATATTATGGCATGTAACTCTTTAAATTAATAACTGAGCATTTATGAAGCCAGTGTAGGTTTGGCCCTCATCGATGCAACAATTATATCCTCTATCTTAACCAGTAGTATCCAATATGCCGCCATCAAAATCACTATCAACAGACGTATCAATCTGCATGAAAGATACGCAAAGCCCTGTCGAATTAGTGGATGGAAAAAATCAGCCACTAAAAGCACTGATCCGGACTCTGTCGTTGAATAACCGTGATAATATATTTTATTAATGATTTTTCTCACAACGACGATAATTATTAAACCTGTTTTAACATGGAAGATGGTTTATGTTCAAAAGCATACGGATTCATAGAAGCATTTGCCTATTGCTAATGATTGGTACTATGCAAACACTCCATGCTGCAGACAAGCCTCTTTCCCTGGTCACCGCAGCACAGCCTCCTCTTGGATCTTTAGCAAACTATACCGGTATCCTGGAAAAAATAAGCCGCGAGGCATTTCGTCGTATTGGAGTAGACGTCAAGGTTACGATATTACCCGGTGAGCGTGCCCTGATAAATGTAAACAGTGGTATCGATGATGGAGACCTGTTTCGAGCACCGGGTTTTGAGAGCAATTATCCTAACCTGGTCCAGGTACCGGAAAAGATTGGTATCATGGAATTTATGGCCTATTCGAAAGAATCACATCCGGCCTCAATATCATGGCAGGATCTGCAAAACCATACCATCGCCTATGCCACGGGCTGGAAGATCTATGATCGCAAGGTCAAGGCCAACGAAATAACAAAGGTCAGGAAAATCAATGACCTCTTCCCACTATTAGAGAATGGTCGTGCGGATATTGTTCTCATCGATCGCTGGCAAGGTCTCTATATCGCCAAATCGAGCGGTCATAAAGTACATCTGATAGAACCCCCACTAGCCACCGTTGATATGTACATGTACTTACATAAAAATCACGCAAAGTTGATCCCAGCCTTAAGCCAGGCATTAAAAGAGATGAAGCGTGATGGTAGTTACCAAAAGATCTATACTTCACTCAATCAATCCTTAAAATAATTTTAATATAACAATAAAGAGAAGAGCCGTGCAGCAGCCATTTACTACTTCCTCCATATTCAGGCACAATGGTATTGCACGACAAATGATCGTCGCACTGATTTTATTCAGTACTGTCATCACAACTATCATCACCACCATCGAACTTCTTGTTGATTACCAACACGACATAAGTAGCATCGAAAAGCGCTTCGAATTTATCGGTGAAAGTTATCTGCCAACATTACGTGAAAGCGTCTGGGTAGCGGATGACATTCAGATCACCACGCAACTGGATGGTCTATCAAGACTACAGGATATTGAAGCACTTAGTATCAGCGTCAACCAGTTAACTCGCTGGCAGGTTGGCACTATTCAGTCCGAAAGCATATTGACAAAAGATGTTCCAATCATTCGTAGTTACCAGAGACAGGAACTTGAAATAGGAACACTTCATATTGTTGCCAGTGTTGACAATGTCCTGCAACGTCTATGGTCAAAATTTATCGCAGTACTGATTAGTAATGGTATTAAAACACTACTTGTCTCCGCTTTTATGTTGATGTTATTTCAATTTTTGGTTGGTCAACATCTTGAGCACATTGCCAACTATCTGCGTAACATTGGAAACAAACCGGAGTCATCCCCCGGACTTATACTCAACAGGGCAGATACAGGTCGCTGGCGCCCGGATGCGCTGGACCAGGTAAGTGATTCAATTAACCAGATGCACGCGGATGTGCAGCTTCACACAAAGGAAATCCTGCTGCTAAATGAACAACTTGAGCAACGCGTATCCCGACGCACAGAAGAACTGGAAAAGGCCAACAGAAAACTTAGCAAGACATTAAATGAACTGGAGCTCAGCAGTCAGGCTAAGTCCACCTTTCTATCCCGTGTATCACATGAACTGCGTACGCCATTAAATGCCATTTGTGGTTTTTCGCAATTGCTAAAAATGGAACCCATAGACGAGCAACAGAACGAATATGTCGACTGGATCTTCAAGTCTGGTGACCATCTCTCCTGTCTGATCAATGATCTTCTAGACCTTTCACGCATAGAGATACACGAACTGCCTCTGGAGATAATGCCGGTTTCCGTAAACGTCGCTATAGATAATGCGACCAATATGACAGAATTCAAACGTAGCCAGAAAAACATACATCTAATAAATGAATGTAGTGATGAATTCTTTGTTTCTGCAGATATCACTCGCCTAAGCCAAATAATTATCAATCTGATGATGAATGCGATTAAATACATACAGGAAGACGGTGAAATCCGTACTAGCTGTAGTCTGATCAACGATGATACGGTGCGTTTTTCGATTGCTGACAACGGACCCGGTATCGCCAGGGATAAGCAGGCAATGATCTTCTCCCCCTTTGAGCGCCTGGGGGCTGAAGATACTGAGATTGAAGGAACCGGAACCGGACTGGCCCTGTCCCGAAGCCTGGCCGAGGCCATGGGCGGTGCGCTGGGATTTGAAAGTGAAGCGGGCAAGGGGGCATGCTTCAGGCTGGATCTGAAACGTGCAGAAGAGTCAGAACAGGAAAAGATTAAGTCTTCCACAAGCAATGCACAGAGCGCCGCAAGTGACCATGTAGTGCTCTATGTCGAGGACAATCCTGCCAATCAGAATCTGGTAAAAAGTATCTTTCGCTATCACTCTGGTTACGATCTGCATCTAGCCAGTGATGGCATAATTGGATTGGAACAGGCAAAGACACTGTTACCAGATCTGATCCTGCTGGATATCCAGTTACCCGGCATAAATGGATATGATGTTCTGAAGCAGCTACA
>JAOUJT010000186.1 GCA_029883105.1 Gammaproteobacteria bacterium | reverse complement strand
AGTTCGGAGCGCCATCTCAAGGGGAGAACGCGTACCTAAAAGCGAAGACCAATGCAGGACTACCCATCCCAGCCTACAGAGGGATTGTGTCTACTGTTTTCGAAGGCTGCCAGTTGTCCTCTATGAACCCTTATATTAAGGATTTGTGGGCAAGGGTGACTAGAACCCCTTATTACCTCCCAGCTTATGATATGGCCAGTGGGGCTAACCCCGCTGCAATCGTGTATGAGTGTATTACCAATACTGATTGGGGTATGGGGATGTGGCCTAACACTTCCATAGATAGTACTAGTTTTTCGGCAGCGGCAGACAAGCTGAAGCAAGAGGATTTCGGCCTAAACTTAATGTGGAATCAAGAGAGTTCTGTCGGTAGCTTCATCCAGATAATCATGGATCACATAGACGGGGTTTTAACCGTAGACCCCACCACAAACAAATATGCTCTTACTCTGATTAGAGATGACTATGTTATTGCAAATCTACTGGAATTAAATGAAGGTAATGTGCTGGAGCTGACTGAGTTCGAGCGAAGTGCTTGGTCTGAGACTGTTAATGAGGTGCAAGTCGTCTATAACAACGCAGCCAGAGACCAAGAGGATGCTGTAGTTATTCAGGATTTGGCTAGTATCGAAGGGCAAGGATCTATCATATCGAAGACCATGCACTTCCCCGGAATCAGTACTCCTGAGAAGGCCTTAGTTTTGGCTCAGAGAGAATTGAACGCAACATCGGTACCTTTGTCTAAAGTCACCCTCAAGGCTAATAGAGAGGCGTGGTCTCTCCAGCCGGGTGGTGTGTTTAAATTAGCTTGGCCCAAGCTGGGTATTGTCCAGACTGTGTTTCGTGTGGTTGAGATCACCACAGGGTCTTTAGATAGAGGGACGATTAATATCGTTGCTATAGAAGATGTGTTCTCTATGCCCACCACATCCTATACAGAATCAGAGCCTGCGGGTTGGGTGGCTCCAGATAAAGCCCCTATTTCCGCAGCATACCTTAAAGTATTCGAGGCTAGTTATTGGGAAGGGTATAGATCACTGCGGGAGGCAGATTTCCTTAATCTAGACCCTGATTGGGCTTTTGGTAAGGTGGCTGCTGTTCGAGGTAATGGGTTACAGAAAAACTGTACTCTGCATGTTTCTACAGACGGTGGAACCACCTACGATGGGGCTGGTGCAGGAAGCTTTGTACCTACAGCCTTAGTGTCAGGTACCGTACTCCCAAATGAAACGACTATTCCTTATGACAATGACTTGGGTGTATCAACGGTGTCACTAGGGACTTTCGCTATTATCGAGACAGGTTCTGAATTTGAGTATGTTGAGGTAGTTGGCATAGATTCTATTAATCTAACCTTGACTGTAAATAGAGGGATACTTGATACGGTTCCACACACTCTGGTTGATGGTGATCGAATATTGTTCACAGACGGACGGGCGATCACGGACAAGACAGAGAGATTGGTTACTGAGGTGGTTAATTACAAACTGTTGTCTGTAGCTGGTGGGGGTTCTCAAGATCTAGGGGACGTATCTCCATACCCTTATACGTTCAATAACCGACCTCAAAGACCATACCCGCCAGCTAACGTGTTGATCAATAACGTGTCTTTCCCTGTTACTGATGACGGGGCTATTAATCTGGTGTGGAGTGAGAGGAACCGATTGACGCAGACTGCAGGGTATGTTGGTTGGTTCGATGCCACCATCTCCCCTGAAGCGGGAGTAACCTACAGCCTGAATATTAGAGACGCAGACACCGACGCCATTTTGAAGGCGGTTACAGGACTAGCTGCAACCACGTACAGTTATACGCTGGCTCAAGAGATCACAGACTGGGGTATTATCCACACCAACATTCGCATAGAAATCTGGTCTGTTCGATCCGGCTTAGACTCCATGCAGAGGTATGACTATACCTACCGTAGAGTGTTTGCTCCTGTGACTCAGTACGATATGGTGACCGAAGTTATTGGCCTACCTACTAACGAATTCAACTTGGTGTAATGATATGGCTTTAATCAAATATGATGGTGTATCTAAACAATCGGGGGTGGTCTCTCAAGACCATGCTCTGGCTGTCAAGATAGACCCAACTAGCGGATCCATTATCTCTAAACTGGCTGAAGCTATAGCGGATGTTAACGGGAATTTCCAGTTGCAGTGGGGCTCTGACTTAGGGTCTGACAATTGGTTGGGCCGAATTGGGGTTGTTGTCTGTGACGCTGACGGTGCAGTCAAACTCGCTAGTATAGGTAAAGACTGGTTAGAGGGTGAGCACGTCTCGGGTGTGGTGGAACGTACCCTAGAGATGAACGCACTAGCTACAGGCCCGACAGTACAAGTTACTGGTGAAGGAGGCCGGGTTATGTTTGATAGTACCGGCACCTATAAGTACTTGTTTAGTGTGCAACCCCTAAAGCCCGGCGGAAAATACTACTGGGAGATAGAGGTGGGTACGGACGGTATACCGGGTAGATTTTATTGGGGGGTGAGTGCTATCAACTCTGGGTGGACCAATGTAGTAGCTCCTTATGTGTTCACAGGGTATGGCACTAACCCTTATCTCTCAGGATTTACTAAATTGGCCGGCAACCCTACAGACCCTGCTGGAGGTGAGACAGGTATGTTAGCCTTCGACTCCAATACAGGCAATGTGTGGTTCGGTAATGAAGGCGTCTGGTACAATGGAGGTAACCCTGAGACAGGCGTTAATCCCACGTTCAATAGTCCAACCTTCGCTACAGATGTTCTTCACGTCATGGCCTCGGCTACTTGGAGTAATACTTGCAAGCTTAATTTGCAGTCCAAACACCAAAAATACAGCGCTCCTGTTGGGTTTAAGCCACCGTCTAACGATGTGGATACACCGACACCAAACACCTTCGCCAACGGATTCGTCGATACCTCTACAGGGAGAATAGTATTCTCAGAGTTTAATAAAAGAATAGACCATGTTGTCTACTCGACTGCTATGTATACGCCGGGACGATGCCCTATAGTTAAGAAGTCATATTGGGAGGTTGAGATTGTAGCTGTTGTAGGTGGTGGTGCTTACTATTGGGCAGGCGTTTCCAGTAATACGATATCAGTAACCACATCCTCAGGCATGGAGCTTATCGGCATCAATGGTGATGGTAACGGGTACGTGGCAGGGGCTGTGTTAGATACCGGCTATGCTGGGGGTACGGCTCTGATTGCTGGTGACAAGATAATGTTCGCCTTCGACCCGTTCACAGGGGAGTTGTGGATAGGTGTCAATGGTGCGTGGTTAGGGACTCAAGACCCAGCTAATGGATTGAATCCTTGGGGTAAGTTCAATACCACTCATATATTCCATACGATGTGTAAGACTAACTATATTGGGACAGCGTTTAGAATGGCCTGTGCCACTGCTGATTTAACATACACTGCACCAGCAGGATTCGGGGAGATAATTGGTTATTATGGCTGATCATATTTTGGTAGGAACTACATCCCAGTATGGGTTTGCACTGAGTAACCCTGTGGCTGTCTTCACTGTAGACCCTGCAGGATCCCCGGTTTTTCGTAAACTTGATGAGGTCGTCCCTTCGGCAGATGGGTCTTTCCAATTAGGGTGGGGTACTAGCTACGCCACTGAGGATTGGGCTGGGAGGGTTGTTGTTGTTGAGGTGGACTCTAATAGCACTCAAAAACTACAAATGAAAACATTGGATTGGAGGGCTGGTATGTCTCCCCCCGGTTTAGACCCTGTAAATCACCATGCGGATTGGGCTATATCTGGCAATGACCTTATTGCCACCAGAACAGGGGCCACAGGGTCTAATAAATATTATCGAAGTGAGGTGCCTATCGAGGGTAGGGTTTATTTTGAGGTTGAACTTGTTTTGGGGGCTGATAGCTATCTATATATAGCCCCTCTAGGGTCATTAGCTTCTGGTGACGCCCCGTCTTTGAAACCTTATGCAGGGGTTTATTTAGCGTCATCCCTAATATCTAGCCCAGAAACAGGTGAGTCTTGGTCTCTAGGTTCACTGGCAGGGGTAGCCCCAGCGGTAGTTAGTGATCGATACATGATAGCAGTGGACACTCTGGCGGGGAAAATATGGATAGGGCGTAATGGGGTTTGGAACGACTCTGGTGCTGGTGACCCTACTACAGGGGCGAGCCCTCTATTTGAATACTCAAAGCCATTGCGAGATATGACTTTGTTTGGGATCGGGTACAACAGTAATAACACACTCCAATTTATGGGGTCTGTTGCCGATTACTTGTATGCTCCGCCCACAGGTTTTAATCCATGGTTGAAAGATACTCTTCTGTAATGAGCGTCTTTCGACTGTAAAGTAATAAGCCTTAGTAATATAAAACTGTAGAAAATCCTAATATGGTAATTTATACTCGATTAATGGAATGACGAGATGCCTGTTAAATAACGGGATTTATAATGACGCAGACATATTAATACTACGGCTAGACCGAGGATTTAATATGACACAGACAGTGAACCAACCCAAATTAAAACTTGTAACAGGTACCCATACAATGACGGAACCAAACAATAACAATCAGTCGGATCCTCGCAGTGGGATCCCTAAAGGAGCTGTGGTGGCAGTAGTGCCGCAATTATTGTTAGCGGCTATATTATCCATCATGGTAGCCTTTGTTGGTTGGTTGGCTTTATCAAGCCATACCATGGCCGTAAACAATGGACAAGTGTCAGTTCAATTGACAGGGATAACAGCCACACAGCAAGAGCTGAAAGCCGTGTCTACTAAGCTGGACACTCAACTGACCATGATATCTATTCAGCTAGGCGACTTTGTAACTAAAGAGGAGCTGTCCGCAGTTGTAGATAGGATGGTCGATAACATGGGGCGTAATAAAGATGAGATTCAAATATTGGGGAAAAATCAAGCCCTTATTCAGCAAAGAATCGAAACCCCGCACAATCATTAAAACCGCTGACGCCGTACTTGAACGCTTCGAGACAGGAGAACAAGGAACCTTCGGTAGGCTTAATGCTATTGGGGGTTTTAGTTGTTTTACGGTTGAATTGCCGGACTACAACAACGCACCTAATGTCTCCTCCATACCTCTAGGCCGTTATACGTGCGTCCTATACCAGTCTAAAAAGTTCGGAACTGTATTCCACTTAACTGCAGTTACAGGGCGCACCTACATTCTGATACACAATGGTAACTACGCTGGTGATACTGAGAAGGGGTGGAAAACGCACTCACTTGGGTGCATCATACTAGGTAGTAGGGTAGGTACCCTAGCAGGCCAAAAAGCTGTCCTGAGTTCAAGGGTGGCGCTACGCAGGTTCAAAACTCACATGGGGGACGGGCCTTTCTTATTAGACGTCATTAATAAGCCCGGAGGTTTATAATGGAAATAATTGATGTGATATCAGGAGGGGGTTTAGCTAGTGTTTTTGGCGGCCTCACAGGTGTCCTTGGTTCATGGTTGACTGCTCGACAAGAGCGAAAGATCCTTGAGATGGAGTTGCTGGACAAAGCAGATGCCAGAGCTCACGCTGCCCTTATGGTGGACAAGGAACTGGACGGCATGAGGATGGAAGCTGAGAAGGATATCACCTTAGCCAATATTGACTCAGTGACTCGTATGGATTTATCCGCAGATAACCTAATGAAAA
>JAOUJT010000185.1 GCA_029883105.1 Gammaproteobacteria bacterium | reverse complement strand
GATGTTTTCCAGGATACCGCGGCCACCGCGCCAATCCTTCTGCGAAGGACCGTCAACCGTCTTCTGGGTAGCAGTAGCAGCATGAACAGTCGTCATCAGACCACGCTTGATGCCCCAGTTATCATTGATAACCTTGGCAACAGGTGCCAGACAGTTGGTGGTACAGGAAGCGGCAGAAACAATCGCCTCACCAGCATATTTGCTGTGGTTAACGCCATATACGAACATGGGCGTGCCATCCTTGGAAGGCGCGGACATAACGACTTTCTTGGCACCGGCTTCGATGTGCTTTTGACAAGTTTCATCCGTAAGGAAGAAACCGGTACATTCGATAACCAGATCGGCACCGATGTCAGACCATTTCAGGTTTGCAGGATCACGCTCGGCAGTCAGACGGATAGTCTTGCCGTTTACAATCAGGTTGTTGCCGTCTACAGAAACGTCACCGTCGAAACGACCGTGTACAGAATCGTACTTCAGCATGTAGGCCAAATAATCAGCATCCAGCAAGTCGTTGATACCTACTACTTCGATGTCTGCGAAATCTTTGGCGATAGCGCGGAAAGCCATACGGCCAATACGGCCGAAACCGTTAATACCGACTTTTATAGTCATAATTAAATCTCCCTACTGCGTAGCTTTAAAATATTCCGACTGCCTGACAACTCCCGCGAACGGAACAGGATAGCCGGATGGATTTTTTATAATTAGGCCATTGCTTCTTCGGCGGCCTTCACAACATTCTCTACGGTGAAACCGAACTCTTTGAACAGCTGGTCTGCAGGGGCAGACTCACCAAAGTGATCGATACCGACCACAACATCAGCGTACTTGTACCAGGCATCGGTAACCGCAGCTTCAACAGCAACAGTTGGTGTGCCCTTGCTCAGTACGGAAGCACGATATGCCGCATCCTGCTGTTCGAAAACATTGGTCGAAGGCATGGAAACAACACGAACCTTCTTACCAGACATGGCTTCAGCTGCACCCATAGCCAGCGCAACCTCTGAACCGGTCGCGATGATGATAACATCTGGCGTTCCGTCACAATCCTTAAGAATGTAACCACCCTTGGCGATATCAGCAATCTGTGCATCGGTACGAGTCTGGTGCGCCAGGCCCTGACGAGAGAAGATCAGAGTAGAAGGACCTTCTTTACGCTCAGCAGCCTGCGCCCAACATACGGCAGATTCCACCGCGTCACATGGACGCCATACGGCCATGTTAGGGATCATACGCAGGGTAGGAATCTGTTCCACAGGCTGATGGGTAGGACCATCTTCACCCAGACCGATAGAGTCGTGAGTAAATACGAAGATGCTGCGGATCTTCATCAAAGCGGCCATACGCAGGGCGTTACGGGCGTACTCAGAGAACATCAGGAAGGTGGCACCAAAGGGGATAAGACCACCGTGCAAGGCAACACCGTTCATGATCGCTGACATAGCAAACTCACGCACACCATAATTGATGTAGTTGGCATCTGCATGGTTGATCATGGGCTTGTAACCAGACCATTCAGTCAGGTTTGAACAACCCAGATCCGCAGAGCCACCAAACATCTCTGGCAACATAGGGGAATAGGCTTCGATGGCAGCTAAGGATGCCTGACGTGTGGCCGGGCTTTTCCCATCGGCATTCACAGAGGCAATGTAGGCGGCGGATTTCGCGGCCCAATCGGCAGGCAGCTCACCGGACATACGGCGCTCGTATTCTGCTGCCAGCTCCGGGAATGCTGCCTTGTAAGCGGCAAATTTTTCATTCCAGGCAGCTTCGGCTTTAGAACCTTTATCTTTAGCATTCCAACCGGCATAGACATCAGCAGGCACTTCGAATGCAGCGTGATCCCAACCCAGTGCCGCCTTGGTCAGGTTGATCTCTTCTTCGCCCAAAGGTGCGCCGTGACAGGCATGGCTGCCCGCTTTGTTGGGAGAACCAAAACCGATGGTGGTTTTGCAGCAAATCATTGTCGGCTTGTCCGTCATCGCTTTGGCCATTTCAATGGCTTTCGCAATGGCAGCAGGATCGTGACCATCAACATCAGCAATCACGTGCCAGCCATAAGCCTCAAAACGCTTGGGGGTATCGTCAGTGAACCAGCCTTCTACGTGACCATCGATAGAAATACCGTTGTCATCCCAGAACGCAATCAGCTTGCCCAGACCTAAGGTCCCGGCCAGAGAACAGGCTTCGTGAGAGATACCTTCCATCAAACAACCATCACCCAGGAATACATAGGTGTTGTGGTCGACAATGTCGTGACCCTTCTGGTTAAACTGACCCGCCATGGCCTTTTCAGCAATCGCCATGCCCACGCCGTTGGTAATACCCTGACCTAAGGGGCCTGTGGTGGTTTCAACACCAGGTGCATAACCGTACTCAGGATGGCCGGGAGTTTTGGAGTGCAACTGACGGAACTGTTTCAGATCATCGATCGACAGATCGTAGCCGGTCAAATGCAACAGAGAATAAATCAGCATCGAACCATGACCATTAGACAATACGAAACGGTCACGATCGAACCAATTGGTGTTGGTAGGGTTGTGCTTGAGGTGGTCGTTCCACAGTACCTCAGCGATATCAGCCATTCCCATAGGGGCACCAGGGTGACCCGAATTGGCCTTTTGTACGGCGTCCATGCTCAGGGCACGGATGGCATTAGCTAGCTCACGACGAGTCGGCATTGATCTCTCCTAAATTTTCAATAAATCATATCGCGTCGTCCCTTTTTCAGGACACACGTGGATTGTGGTCAATCCAAATTCTGTTAATTCCCCGCAGACCGGCACCAGTACAAATCCAGTATAGATCTGGAAAAATCGGCACTATAAGCAAGCACTTAGATTACGGAGTGCCTGTTCCGGCCGCCTTTTATTGTCTCTATCGGCGACCTCAAAATTTCGGTCCAAGCTGCCCAAGTAAGCGGGTAATTTTCCCTCATTCCACCCCTGGGAGCAATAGCAATATTGGACAAAGCTCTTTTATACGGGCAAAATTATTACTAATAACAATAAGTTACTGAGTTGGCGGAAATCTTTTCCCAGGAATATTAGCCACCATACCGATTTTAACGTTAGAATATCGCGCTTAATAAAATAAGTCTTTCATACAGAGGACCATATCCAACATGTCTAATTCTCACCTGTTCACATCCGAATCCGTTTCCGAAGGTCATCCAGACAAAGTCGCCGACCAAGTCTCCGATGCCATACTTGATGCCATCCTTGAACAGGATCCGGCGGCGCGCGTTGCCTGCGAGACATTGGTAAAGACAGGCATGGCTCTGGTCGCCGGCGAGATCACCACGACCGCTAATATCGACTATGAGGAGGTGGTGCGCAATACCATCAAAGAGATAGGCTATGTGGGCACAGAGATGGGCTTCGACTGGGAAACCTGCGCTGTTCTCAACGCCATCGGTAAGCAGTCACCCGATATCGCCATGGGTGTGGATGACTCTTCCGACCACGAACAAGGAGCAGGTGACCAGGGGCTGATGTTCGGTTACGCCACCAACGAAACCGACGTGTTGATGCCAGCGCCTATCTACTACGCCCACCGTCTGGTCCAGCGCCAGGCCGAAGTACGTAAGAATGGTTCTCTGCCCTGGTTACGTCCCGATGCCAAGAGCCAGATCTCTATCCGCTATGAAGACGGCAAACCCGTCGGTGTCGATGCCGTGGTTCTGTCTACCCAACACAGCCCTGAGATTGAACAGGCGGCCCTGATCGATGCCGTAATGGACGAGATCATTAAGCCTATTCTGCCCGCCGAATGGCTCACTGCCGAGACAAAATTCCATATCAACCCCACCGGCCGTTTTGTTATCGGCGGACCGGTTGGTGACTGTGGCCTTACTGGCCGTAAGATCATCGTTGATACCTACGGTGGTATGGGACGCCACGGTGGTGGTGCCTTCTCCGGCAAGGATCCTTCCAAGGTTGACCGCTCTGCTGCCTACGCCGGCCGTTATGTCGCGAAGAACATCGTTGCCGCAGGTCTGGCAGACCGTTGTGAGATCCAGATCTCCTACGCCATCGGTGTAGCAGAGCCTACCTCTATCAGCGTCGATACCTTTGGTACTGGCAAGATTAACGAAGCACGTATTGTGGAACTGGTACGTGAGCATTTTGAACTGCGTCCCCGTGGACTGGTGAAGATGCTGGATCTATTACGTCCTATCTATAAGGCCACAGCGGCCTATGGTCACTTTGGCCGTGAAGAGGCAGACTTTACCTGGGAACGTACCGATAAGGCCGCAGCCTTACGTGCGGCGGCGGGTTTATAAGCCAGAACCCATCAACTTAAAACACTAATACCTAGTGGGTAGTCGTTGATTACCCATTGGGCTGCAAAGTAAAGACCGAGCAATAGACTCACTACCAGCGAGTTTACACTTTAATATTGGTACAAAGAGTTTACATTCTATTCTTTGCATCCTTAGCGTCTTTTCGCCTTTGCGTTTAGAATTACAACATCCAATATGTCCCGAGGGGCGCTGCAGCGGTTAACACAACCGTCAGGCTCGGGGCATTACATAACTTTCAACGGCGCTCACCCACTATTACTTAAAACTAATGGAGAGTGAGACATGTCCTCTGATTTTTCTGATTACAAAATTGCCGATATCGCCCTGGCCGACTGGGGCCGTAAAGAGATAGCCATCGCTGAAACCGAAATGCCTGGCCTGATGGCCCTGCGTGAAGAGTATGGTTCCGAGCAACCTCTAAAGGGTGCAAGAATCTCCGGCAGCCTGCATATGACTATCCAAACCGCCGTATTGATCGAGACCCTCGTGGCTCTAGGTGCCGAGGTTCGCTGGGCTTCCTGTAATATCTTCTCTACTCAGGATCATGCTGCTGCTGCCATTGCTGCGACCGGTGTACCTGTCTATGCCTGGAAGGGCGAGACCCTGGAAGAGTACTGGTGGTGTACCGAGCAGATGCTCACCTGGCCCAACGGTGAACAGCCCAACATGATCCTTGATGATGGTGGTGATGCTACTCTGCTGGTTCATAAAGGCGCCGAGCATGAAAAGGCAGGTACCCGTCCAGAGCCCGCCAAGGCCGATGACAATGAAGAGTGGAAGGTCATCGTCGATGTGCTGAACAAGAGCCTCGATGAAAGTAATGACAAGTGGTCCAAGATCGTTGAGAGCGTGAAGGGTGTCACCGAAGAGACCACCACTGGTGTGCATCGTCTTTACCAGATGATGGAAAGAGGCGAGCTGATGTTCCCTGCCATGAACGTCAATGACTCGGCCACCAAATCCAAATTCGATAACCTTTATGGTTGCCGCGAGTCCCTCATCGACAGTATCAAGCGTGCTACCGACGTGATGATCGCAGGTAAGATCTGTGTGGTTCTGGGTTACGGTGATGTGGGTAAGGGTTGTGCCCAGGCTTTCCGTGGTATGGGTGCCACTACATGGGTGACCGAGATCGATCCTATCTGTGCACTGCAGGCAGCGATGGAAGGTTATCGTGTGGTCGACATGAATGAAGCCTGCAAGATGGGTGACATCTTTGTTACCACCACAGGCAACGTCAATGTTATCGACCACGACCATATGGCAGCGATGAAGGATCAGGCCATCGTCTGTAACATCGGCCACTTCGATTCCGAGATCAACATTGCCTCACT
>JAOUJT010000016.1 GCA_029883105.1 Gammaproteobacteria bacterium | reverse complement strand
AGAGTGATCCGGAACTGCGTGAGATGGGTGAAGAGGAGATGAAAGCTGCCAAGGCCAAGCGTGAGATTCTGGCACTGGAACTGCAAAAGCTGTTGCTGCCCAAGGACCCTAACGACAACAAGAACATCTATCTGGAAGTACGTGCCGGTACCGGCGGTGACGAGGCGGCCATCTTTGCCGGCGATCTGTTCCGCATGTATTCCAAGTACGCCGAGCAACGCCGCTGGCAGGTGGAGATGATCTCGGCCAATGAGGGTGAACACGGCGGATACAGAGAAGTGATTGCCCGCATCGTTGGCCAGGGTGCCTACTCACGCCTCAAATTCGAATCCGGCGCTCACCGTGTACAGCGTGTGCCAGAGACAGAATCCCAGGGACGTATCCATACCTCTGCCTGCACCGTGGCGATTATGCCCGAGGTGGATGAGGTCGAGGCCACCGATATCAATCCATCCGACCTCAAGGTCGACACCTTCCGCGCCTCCGGTGCCGGTGGTCAGCACGTCAACAAGACCGACTCGGCCATCCGTCTGACCCACCTGCCTACTGGCGTGGTGGTGGAATGTCAGGACGAACGTTCACAGCACAAGAACCGTGCCAAGGCCATGTCACTGTTACAGGCCCGCCTGTTGTCCGCGGAACAAGAGAAACAACACTCGGAACAGGCCGAGACACGTAAGTTGCAGGTAGGCTCTGGTGATCGTTCCGAACGTATCCGTACCTATAACTACCCCCAGGGCCGACTTACCGACCACCGCATCAATCTGACCCTCTACAAGCTGGATGCGATCATGGAAGGCGATATGGATCAGGTGATCGAACCGTTGATCAATGAATATCAGGCGGATCAGCTGGCGGCATTATCGTCGGAGTAAATTTCAGCAAACAAAAAAATGCCCGCATAATGCGGGCATCCAAGCATATCTTGGATTTATTTATATATGGTTCAACTTTATAGATCCGGTTCACGAATCGTATCGAAAGTACCCGTAACATTCTTAACAGAGTTCGCACAGGTTGAAGATACACTTAGTAGATCTGTGAGCAAGCAAACATTCACAGCGCTGTCCAGGTAAATACAGGTGACACGTTATTGGTTTCGTTACCTTCTGGTACATTCTCAAAAAAATCCACAATAACGTAAGCATCATAGGTCACCCCTGCAGACCAGGTACTGTTAGGCAAATCATCCGTAAACTGGACGCTTGCACCCGTAGTTATATCTTGAGTACTAGTCATAAAAGCACCACTCTGCGCAGATGTATAGTCCGGTGCCGTTACGAGATTGCCCCAAATCATAATATCTGGTGAAAAGTTTGTACTACCAAGAATATAGTCGCCACCATTGTTGGTCACTGTGTAGGTGATGGTGCCAGCAAAAGGCCCGGCGTTGACGACAGAATCAATAACCACGCTGAACTCGGGAGCGGCAGTAGTAGTAGGATCGGGGGTAGTAACAGGCTCATCCGCTTCAACTGCGATATCGAAGCTACCAGTAATATCTTTGCAATTAGTTGGATCAGGTACAGATGTCGTTGCATCTCGTAAACATACGTTTGCAGTATACCCGCCCTTCGCACGACCACTTCCAGCTGTGCCGTATTCGCTCACGTCTAAAGTGCCTGAACTGCCAAGCCAGTTGCCGGCACTGTCGACCATTGCCACAACCAAATTTGTACCGACATCATATTGACCACCACTGGTAGCCCTAATTTATAGGCAATTATTACTGCTAACAAAAATCATGATACCGAAAGGTGAAGCAGTTAAACATCCCTCACATGGGGGGGAAGTGGCAAAGAGGATTAATGATGAGTACCTAAGAAATCCTAATCCAAAACTCCGACTTTTTCTAAAAACAGAAAGCACCTGATAGATGCTCCATCATAAAAAAACCTCATCAGTTCATAAATAACTGATGAGGCCGATCATGTAATAATATTTATCTTTTTTAATAACCGTTGTTGGTGTGTTTCAGCAATGTAACACCTGTAATACCGCCCGTTGTACTATCTATAAAAGTACCCGCAGATATCAGGGCACCATGCCCCTGATAGGCACCGATGTTAGGTGTATAGAGACAGGTCTCGTTGGATTCACACAAACCGTTGTCATTGCCTATACCATCGGACGGCATTTCCACTGCATCGTGTAGCATATTGGTCTTACAGCTACTGTATTGAGTATCCCAAGTCGCATCTAAAGCAAGGCAGATAGCCTCATCATTTATCGAGCGATAAGGATAAATGTCAAACTCATCCCCTGTGGGCAGGGCATTGACAGAATGCGCCACCGCAGCACCATTATCACCAGTATCGCCTAAGGCCAAGCTCCAGTCCCAGATCTGACAGTTAAGACCGGTGCCACAAAACCCCTGATTACTGATATCAGGATATGCTGCCGTACCCTGAAGCCCCCAGCCACGATAAGCGTTATCAAAGCCGAGCCACTGAGTAATGTTATCGTAAAGTGCAACACCTGATAGGCCATCCGTGTTAACCGTGTCGGTTGTCACTTCAGCAACAAAACTGGCCGAAGTTGAAATACCGGTAGAGGTATAGGTAGGGCAGCCACTTGAACCATTTGTAATTTGGTTGATACAGTCATTACGTGCATTTCCACCAACTTTTCTATGACCCTGATAAGTGTTTGTAGTACCAGCTACAAGCAGACCTTCAAGCTCATTATCGGCAAGAATAATGTTTCTCATTGTATTGTAATTAGCGTTCATTACATCTGAAATACCCGTTGAGTTACGTATAGCGGCAACATTTATCAGTTTCTGGTACACCGCATCCCACATCGAAATACCCGTGCCATTATTTATGGCCGTTACATTTATCAAAGTATTTGCGGCTGATTGAAATGCCTGGTCATAACCACGGCTTGCATTAGAAAACATCAGAAGATCTGTGAGAATATTGTATCTAGAGTATGTGAGATAAATACCTGTACCGTTATTACTGGATACCACGTTGCGTATAATACTGTGATCAGTATAGGTAAGATACAATCCAGTACCGCTATTATTTGCAACGCTAATACCATCAATCAACATTCCAGTTGAGTATGCGATCGTAACCCCCGCACCGTATACAGAGACATTCTTTAAGACAGAGTTGGTCACCCCACGCAAATAAAGCCCGCCGGTTTCTGAGGTGGCATTGATTGCGCCTTCAAACCAGAGGAACTCACGCCAATAGTAAGCGAAGTCTCCAACCGTACTGGAACTTACTATAGGGGCCGACGGGGTGCCAGGATCTCCAGATAGAGACACGCCAGGTTTGATCACCAGGGCGATACGTGGTGCATCTACTGTCAACTCGGCGGCCAGATCTGCACTGACGACATAAATCGTACCGGCTGTCGCCAGACTGCCGCTGGCGGTGACTTCACTTACAGGATTATTCCACCATACCGATGCGGGGGTGCTGTATACAGCTATATCATTCGCTGACACCGTGAGGGTGTTATTCAACCAACCTGGGCTGGTAAAATCTATTAAGTCTGAAAGCCCCTTCCCCTGCTTTAAGCTGGTTGAGACCATACGTACCGGATCTGTACTGGCATCACATACCCAGTTAAAGGCACCCAAGGCATCACTGGCCGTCAGGTTGGTGCAAGAAGCATAGCCCGGCACCTCAAACTGTCGAATCTCACCACCATTGAGGCATGTGGAATAAAAGCCACTAGCAGACTTATTACAACTGCTGCCCGATGCATCTATGTAATTTGCACCATTTTTGCTCACATAATCATTCCAGTTCGATCCATTTAAGGCATAACGCGCTGTTCCCACGGAAGGGGTAGCCTCAGCAACGGTGATCGGCGAGGTTTGTGCTATCTCATCGCTAACAAATACCCCATAACAATACGTAGAGTCTCGAGTCAGTCCCAGTCCTTCGTTATCATCGATTAACGAGTATTGGCTTGATGCAGTATTCATATAGGTCACAGTTTGGACTAGCGTGCCATCACTGATCGATGCAGGACAGCTACCATCCGATTTACGCAGTATGGAGGTCGAGCTAATGTCGGTATCCGCAGGATTCGTCCAGCTTAACTTAACAGCGGACTCACTCACCTGAGAGATGAGATCTATTACAGCGCCGGGCGGGGCAGGATCAAGTACCGTAATACTGGCTATAACAGAACCTGTCCGGGCACCATCACTGGCCCGAATTTGAAAACTGAGATCACCGCTGTCCCGCACACCAGGGGTGCCGGATATAACGCCGGTAGCAGGGACTATACTCACCCAGGCAGGATTGTTAAACAAACTGTATGTCACCGAATTCCCTTCCGGATCCGTGGCAATCGCAGTGTAATTAAGCGTTCCCCCCTCATTTATGCTGCCTAGATCAGCGACAGATGAGAAAAGAGGGGCATCATCAACGGCCGTGACATTCAGGGTCACTAATGTCTCTGAAGTGGTAGTCGTGCCATCAGAGAGTGTGTAACTAAAAGAATCGTTTGCATCCGAGTTTAAAACGGTCTTGTAATTACAATAACCAGCATTTGTGCAACTGACGGTTCCGGTGACAGGCGGATTCGTAATGGTAAAGGTTTTCGTGTCACCATCCACCTCTGTATAGAGCAGGTAGAAGTATTGCTGTATATCCTCGTTCACTTCAACAGTTTGAGCCGTTGTGGTGGGTTGATCATCCACTGCAGTGATATTTAACGTTACCGTGGTCGCAGTACTGGTTAAACCTTGAGCATCTGTAGCGGTAAAGCGAAAACTATCCTGCCCATTGTTGTTCGCATTAGGGGTGTAGGTACAACTGCCAAACTCACCGCAGGTTACACTTCCGCGAGTTGGTTGCGTGGTGACAGCATAAGTAAAGCTGGTTTGCCCATCCGGATCAGTCGCATTGAGTGTAATACTTGTGCCTAAGTTATCCTCTTGAAGGCTCACGGCTTGTGCCTCACCAACAGGGCGATCATCTAAAATATTATTAACGGTGACACTCACCTGAATGGGGCTACTTTCTTGTGAATTGGTATCTCTCGCAACTATCTCAAAACTATCGCTGCCATAGAAATTTCCCGAAGCACGGTAGAAATAACTATTACCGCTATTTGAAATACTACCATTTGTAGGCTGAGTTGTGACGCGATAGCTTAAGGTATCACCATCTAGATCTATAAAATAAAGAGACATATCCAAGGCAGATGAGGTAGTACCTTCATCAGTAATAATCGTTGGAGGAACGAGATTAACGGCCTGCTCATTCACCACCGGAGCGTCATTGACGGCGTAAACAGTAAAACTAATAAATACAGAATCACTATGTGCATTCGGCTGCCCAGAATTATCGGACACCGAATACGAAAAACTATCGGTTCCATGGAAATTTAACGGTGGTTGATATGTACAATTTGCCCCTGAACAATCAAGTACGACACCATTATCAGTTTGGGTTTGTACATTATAGGTAAGGCTGTCTCCATCTAGATCTTGTCCCCCCAGACTAAATGCATAAGTATTATCTTCATATAGATTGTAACTAGCAGTTTGGGCTGTTGGGGCATCATTGATGGCGGAGATATTGATTGTGACCGTTGCTACATTACTGTCCAAACTTCCATCATGTACTTTGTATTGAAAACTATCCTGCCCGTTGTAGTTCGCATTTGGGGTATAATATGCATTGCTTCCAGTGATCGATAGCGTACCGTATTGTGGGTCAGTAGTTTGCTGATAGGTTAGATTATTTCCATCTGCATCTGTGCCAAGTAACATAATTGTGGCACTTTGTTGATCCTCGTTTAATGTTTCAGAGATATCTTGTGCTACTGGAGCATTGTTTGTCCCTGTTCCACCCCCTGTATCACCACCACAGGCCGATACAAACACAGATAACAAACCAATGGCCATAAAACGTAATATGTTGGGTATGAAGGAGGCCACGCTTCCTACTGAATAAGTTTTTAATAATATAGTTAACATTTCATACACCATTAGTTTTACGGATCGGACATTGTTAAGCACATAGTACGAATTGTGATATAAATGTTAAATCCCCCAAGCAGGGGGGGGGATGGCTGAGAGCTCTTAAAAGCACGCCATTGCATACTATGGCGCTGACCACGGGTCGTGATGAGTTACGAATAATTAGACTTACGTCACACTATTGACAATAACCCGGTCTAATATCTCACTTTTCTTAGGTGACCTACCGATAAGCAATCTGTTAACCATTAAGAAAAAAAAATGTCACCAAGAAACACGATTTTAACCAGCACACTATTCTGCTTGATGTTTGCCATGATCTTTTTATGGCTGACCTATTCCGTGCCATGGCTGGGCATTGACTTTTCGGTAAAGAGTCATCTGTCGGGCCTGGTGATCAAAGAGATAGAGAAGGATGGACCGGCAGATAGCATCCTGACGCCCGGTATGCAGATTGTCGAAATAGGCAATGAGCAACAATCATTGTTGTTAGACCATACTATCCTTATTCCTGAGCCCGCCGATTTAGCCAACTTTGCCCGCTATAACCGCTTTGTCGAAAACAATCAAAATCTATACAGCATCCTCTCGTCTGGGTCTGTCTGGTTGAAGGATATTCATGGCAAGCAATATACCGTCGCGCCAGAAGCCTATCGTCATCTATCCAGCCTAAAACCGGATCACATTGCCATTATCCTTGTCTCTGTGATTTCCATTGTTTTTCACTACATGCTGGCACGATTCAAACGACATCAACTAAGCATTCAGGTTTTGACGGTTACGGCGCTCGCTTATCCTCTACACATCCTGATCGGCCAAACCACCTTTTTCAGAGAGCTGGTGGTCAATCCCCTGGTACTTGAATACATCCACCCTTTGCAGATGCTGAGCGCACTGTTTTATGCCTACTTTCTTATGGGACTGATGTTTTATTATCCGACTCGATTACTTAGTCGCAAGGCCGTCTATTTGCTATTCGCTCTTGCGATCACATTCTGGCTAAACTTGATATCACAAACCATTACCTTGCCTGACAACACTTACCTTACACAATTTAACATCCTGTTTCTTATCGCCATATTTGCAGGCCTGGTGCAATGGAGAAAGGCGAAAGGCTCTGCGATTAAAATGGCGCAGATAAAATGGTTCTTCCTCGCCATGTTCGGTGGCGCAGGGTTGAACATTATTTTTAATATTGTTCCACAATCCTTAGGTCGCGACCCTTATGTGGGTATATCGACCGTTTTATTGTTTTCTTATTTGATCTTCATCGGCATCGCCATTGGTATATATCGCTATCGTCTGTTTAATATTGATCGATGGTGGTTCAGTGTATGGAGCTGGTTTTTTGCCGGCTTGGCCATCGTGCTGCTGGATCTTGCCTTTATATCGCTGGTAAATATTGATAAACAAACCGCGACTATCGCGTCCTTGTTAATCGTTGGCTGGATTTACTTCCCTGTAAGGCAAAGGATCTGGCAAGCATTTTCCTATACACCACATGCCACCATCTCACAACATCTGCCGGAGATCGTCTCCTCCATCGTCAGAATAAAAACCGTGACCGAAGTCGATGAAACACTGATATCAACACTAAAAAGTATTTTTAATGCACAACATACCTCGTTGCAAAACAAGCAAAGCCTGCAAATCAGCCTGCATAACTCAGGGCTTTCTTTGTCTGTGCCAGATATAAACGGCAATAACACCATAATTCTGGAACATGCTGAGCAGGGTGCACGACTATTCTCTTCCGACGACATAGCACTTGCCACTGGCATTAGTGAATTATTTAAACACTCTTACAGCGCTCTCAATAGTAAAGAGCAGGGTGCTATAGAGGAACGTGAAAGAATCATGAGTGATTTACACGATGACCTGGGGCCCAAACTTCTCACGCTTATCCATAGCCTGCACAAACCCCGCCTGGTTGAGATTGCCAGAGACAGTCTTCATACGCTTCGAGATATTGTCTATTCGATTCAGTATCAGGAGCCTATGTCGCTATATGAGTTATTGGAATATGAACGCCACGCACTCAACAAACGTGTAAGTGAAAAAGGCAGAGAGATTATTTGGCACATTGATAGTGCGATGGATGATGTACACTTAAATCCTGAATCTATCTTGCATTTAAAAAGAATATTTAACGAGCTTATTTCAAATGAGCTTCGTCATAGTGCCTCAGCTTCCATGACATTCTCAGTGTCGAAGAAAAATAATATTGTCAGTGTACGACTATGCACGGCGAACCAGGGTAAAAATATCGAACAATGGAAAGTCGGTGTAGGACTTGGCAATCTTACACGCCGAAGCAAAGCTCTGGAAGGAACTATACAATGGAAAAACCAGAACCTGGACGGTAGCAACACCTTATGTTTCGAATTACTGTTTCCAGATAATAACCGGGCAGCCTAGTGAACAAACAAAACATTCTTCTGCTTGAAGATCATGCCGAGACGGCAGACTGGATAAACGCCACTTTACAGGAAGTATTCCCTGGACATTTGATCCTTCTGGCAAAAAGCATTGAAGAAGCAGAAGCCTTATTGGCTCAACACCAATTCGAACTTGCCATACTCGACATTAGCCTGCCAGATGGGTCGGGCATTGATATTATTCAACAACTAAAGAAAAATCATCCAAATACCACCTGTATTATGTCCACCATCTTTGATGATCATAAAAATATATTTTCCGCATTACAATCTGGTGCAGATGGATACATCATCAAGAGTGATTCGCGCGAGGCATTCAAGAACAGTCTGCTGTGTATTACCCGAGGTGAACCACCACTATCACCTGCCGTTGCCAGAATGCTCATGGGCTATTTTCAACACAACAAACCAGTACAAACCGAGCACAATCTGACAAAAAGACAGACAGAAATACTGACAATGATCGCAAAAGGCATGCACAGTAGAGAGGTTGCGGAGGAACTGGGATTAAGCGTGCATACCATCAAGGACCATGTGAAAAATCTCTACCTAAAACTAAGCATCACGTCACGTACGGAAGCCGCTTTAGCTGCGCAGAAATTAGGATTTATTAAATAGGCATAAGCCTATCATGTCTTAAAATCAGTCAACACTCGATTGGCTATTTTCAGCCATACCAAACCTTGGCTCTAAGCAATAAGTCGATAATAACTGCCACATCCGTATCGTAATTAGACGTATAATTCATCACTAATCCGCTATATATCCATTCGTCTATGAGCGCCAGTGTTTCCATTATCGTAGCCCTGAAATGGGCTACCGAACAATTGACAAGTGACAGTCCCCGGCTGGATGCAGAGCTGTTGCTGGCACATGTGCTACAACAAAGCCGCACCTGGCTCATCACCTGGTCGGAAAAACTACTCACCAAGCAGCAGCAGCAAACATTTGAGGGTCTGATTGCTCAGCGTAGACAAGGTCGACCGGTTGCCCACCTGTTGGGTAGCGCCGGTTTCTGGAGCCTGGAACTTTCGGTGAATGAACACACCCTGATCCCCCGTCCGGAGACAGAAATACTGGTAGAGACTGCGTTGGCGCATATCCCGCCCGAGGCAAACTGGGTGATTGCCGATCTGGGCACAGGAAGCGGTGCCATCGCCCTGGCCCTGTCCAGTGAACGCCCGCTGTGTACCGTACATGCGGTGGAGCGTTCCACTGCTGCACTGAAGATAGCCCGGCAGAATGCCTCGGCATTGGGGTTAAACGTACAGTTTCATCCGGGTAGCTGGTTTGAACCACTGGCAGATATGCTATTTGACCTCATCGTCTCCAATCCCCCTTATATCCCCGAACAGGACCTGCATCTGAATCAGGGCGATGTACGCTTTGAACCAGGCACAGCATTAAGCTCCGGTGCCGATGGTCTGGATGATATCCGCCACATCATCCATACGGCACGCCAGTATTTAAAGCCAGGGGGCTGGCTGATGCTGGAGCATGGCTATGATCAGGGCGAAGCGGTGGTACAGCTCCTACGTGCCGAGGGCTATCAGCGGGTCGACACCATACCGGACCTGTCGGGCCAGCCCAGAGTTGGCCTGGGACGTTACAGATAAAGACTTGCATATTCGCGGGACATGGTTAGGATTAGGTATAGCGCTCCAGACCGGTGATACGCAATGAACCAGTTGTTGAAACATCGGGAGATCAGCTTCTCCCCGCTCCACCCGGACCCCAACCAGGCCCAGTCGGCCATGCTGTTACTTGCCGATCTGCAAGGCATCGAGTCCCTGCATCAACTGCAATCCCACCGCCTCGCCATCAGTTATCACATCAACCATCTGACCCTGCAAGACATCGAGGAAGCCCTTATCGATACCGGTTTCCACATGGACAATTCCCTGCTGGTAAAACTCAAGCGCGCCCTGGTCTATTACAGTGAAGAGGCCCAGCGCAGCAACCTGGGCTGCGACAAGGGCAATAGCAACTGCACCCGTAAGGTTTTTACCGAACATCATAAGCGTAGTACCCACGGCTGCCGCGATGATAGGCCACACCATTGGCGTATTTACCGTTAAAACCGGTACAAGATCTCATTTACGAGTTAAAATAGTCCCCCTGCCAATAGCGAAATAATCACAGACCAATACCTATGGAAGACGAACAACTGCTGCGTTACAGCCGCCAGATCCTGTTGCCCAAGTTTGGCGCTGAGGGACAGATGGCTCTGCTCAATGCCCGAGTGCTCATCATCGGTATGGGCGGACTGGGTTCTCCCGTTGCCATGTATCTGGCTGCGGCCGGGGTCGGCCATCTGGTGATTAGTGACTTCGATGAGGTGGATCTGTCCAACCTGCAGCGCCAGATCGCCCATGGACAGAGCGATATAGGCCGTCCCAAGGTGGAATCTGCTCGCGACAGGATGTTGGATCTCAATCCTGGGATCGTGGTTACCGCCCTCAATCAGAGGCTGGAGGGTGAGGCACTGCAGGAACAGGTACGGCTGGCGGACGTGGTGGTAGATGCCAGTGATAACTTCGCCAGTCGCTATCTGTTAAATGAGGTATGTGTGGTCGAATCAACCCCTCTGGTCTCGGGTGCTGCCATTCGCATGGATGGGCAGGTCTCGGTGTTCATGAATCGACAAGCAGGCCCCTGTTATCGCTGTCTTTATCGTGATGGCATCGAAGAGGAGCAGACCTGTAGCGAAAATGGCGTGGTGGCACCGCTGGTAGGCATGGTCGGCTCCATACAGGCAATGGAGACCATCAAACTACTCACCGGTATGGGCGAGGTATTGGATGGCAGATTGCTCATCATCGATGCCATGGGTATGGAGTTTCGCAGCCTTAAGCTGAAGGCAGACCCAAATTGTCCGGTCTGTGGCACGAAATTCACCAATAAATGATACAATACCCAGCTACTGTATCGTCAGGCCCGAGTTACATGATATCGAACAGCGTATCGCTTCCCCGTACACTGGTTAATCACATCCTCACCCATGCGCAACAAGCACCGAACAATGAGGTTTGTGGTTTGATCGGCAGGCAGGATGAACAATCACCGACACTCTATCCGATTAATAATATCGCCAACGATACCCATTGCCTATTTCGAATGGATCCCGCGCAACAGATTGAAGCTATGCGCAACATGCGTGAACAGGGTGAAGAACTATTCGCTATCTACCACTCTCATCCCCATGCCCCGGGGCTGCCCTCCAGTGTAGATATAGAGCAGGCAAGTTATCCCGATACCCTCTATTTGATCATATCTCTCAATACCATCGGGGTGTTGGAGATGAGAGGTTTTTACTTACGAAATAGCAGTTCGCAAGAAGTGTCATTACAAGTCTACGATGCCAGCTAGACCTGCGCATGGTTATCGATAGTTATCCAAACAACATTTTCCAAGGCTTTGATAAGGCTTTTTCTACAAGGTAAGCACATATATGAACGCTTCTCAGGAACAGAATATGACATACGATGTGGTCATCGTCGGTGGTGGTATCTCCGGAACCGCACTACTGTATCTGCTGAGCCATTACACGGATCTGAAAAATATCTGCCTGATAGAAAAGTACGCTGACATCGCCAGTGTCAACTCACACGGCAAGAACAACAGCCAGACCCTGCACTGTGGTGATATTGAAACCAATTACACCCTGGAAAAGGCTTTACAGGTACAGTCTACCGCAAACATGGTGGTTCGTTACTCGCAGTCTCTACCAGACATGCAACACATCCTCAGCAAGACCGACAAAATGGTTATCGGTGTAGGTAAAAAGGAGTGTGATTTTTTGCGCGATCGTTTTACCACCTTTAGTCCGCACTACCCCTCAATGAAATTGCTACAGAATGAAGAACTGGCTGCAATAGAACCCGCCTTGATGCTGGGACGCGAAGAAGAGATCGTTGGCCTGGTAACCCTGGATGAATACAGTACCGTAAACTTCCAAAACCTGGCCGTCTCTTTTGTCGATCAGGCGCACAAGGCCGAAGGAAAAAATATCGACGTGCGTATGGGGACCAAGGTGAAAAAGATCAGCACCGTTGGTACGACCCATACGGTGAGTACGGACAAGGGTGACATCGATGCACGCTTTGTTGTTGTCAGTGCCGGCGGACATAGCCTGCTATACGCGCAACAAATGGGTTATGGCATGGAGTACTCATGCCTGCCGGTGGCCGGTAGTTTTTATTACGCACCTGAAATACTTAAAGCGAAAGTCTATACTGTACAGGACGACAAACTTCCTTTTGCCGCCATTCACGGCGATCCCGATGTGTTGGAACCAAACAAAACCCGCTTTGGACCTACTGCACTAATACTGCCAATGCTGGAACGTTATAACTGGAAGACTATACCCGAGTACTTTAAGGTTCTGCACCTAGACAGCAAGGTATTAGCAGTATTTTTGGATCTGTTTAAGGTGAAAGAGATCCGCCACTATATGATCAAAAATATCCTCTTTGAAATCCCCATCATACGACGTTGGCTATTTACCCGCGATGTACGTAAATTAATACCCACGGCAAAGATGAAGGACATGCACTTCGCCAGCAAGATAGGCGGGATACGTCCGGTAATGATAGACAAGAAGAATCGAAAACTGCATCTAGGCGAGGCCAGTATCGATACAGGCAAAGGGCTTGTGTTCAATATGACCCCATCCCCCGGTGCCACCAGCTGCCTGGGTAATGGTGAAAAGGATCTACGCCGTATCGTTGCGCATCTGCAATGCAGATTTGATGAGGAGGCCCTGCTCAAGGATCTCAAATAAAACTAGCTATTTAATTCCACTCTGTTGCGGCCGCCGGCCTTGGCCCGATACAAGGCCTCGTCGGCGCTGGTGATCATTTTATCTATACCCTTGGACGATGACACATCCACCCCGGTACTTACGGTATAACGAATACTTTCGGTCTCTATATCCAGACTCTGCTCTTGTAATTGTTGTCTGAAAGTATCCAGCCGATGCATTACATCATCTGTTTTCACATCACTAAACAGAATACAAAACTCTTCACCGCCAAAACGGGCAACCAGTTGATCAGAGAATTCCCTATTGAGCAAACCTGCCAGGTCTTTAATTACCCTATCACCCACATCATGGCCATATTCATCATTGACCTGCTTGAAATGATCGATATCCAGTATGGCCACAGAAAGTTGTACTGATGACTTTTCTGCATTTTTGAATAACTCACTGGCACGCTGATAAAAATACCGGCGGTTATACAGGTTGGTCAGATAGTCACGCCGTGATGCCTCACGAATCTCTTCCAGTTGCTCCATGGTTTCCAGATTTTGCATGATACGACTAAAGAATTCTTCATGGTAAAACGGCTTGGCAAGAAAATCATTGGCGCCGATCTTAAGGAAACGGGCGCTCAACTCACCGGTGCCCTCGCCGGATAAGCCTATGATCCCCATATCCTCACGCGCATGATTACGTCTGATCTCCGTGACCAACTGAAAGCCATCCATATTCGGCATATTGTGGTCTGTAATCACCAATTTAATGTCCGGATGTTCGTGCAGAACGGCCAAGGCTTCGACACCATCTTCAGCGGTATGAATCTGTAGTTGCTGTAGTAATAGAAAGCGTGCCAATTGATTACGCATGGTGAAGGAGTCATCCACCACCAGAACCTTAATATCACGATTACGCCAGATACGATTAATGATGCGAATGATGTATTCGTAGACCATACGATTGTCTTTCAATACATAATCCACCACCCCCATACCTAGAAACTGCTTACGCATTTCAGGATCAAAGTTTCCGGTGAAGACGATCGCAGGCAGGCCTAATGAGAGTATGTGTTGCACCACCTCACCATCAGGTGAGTCGGGCAGGTTTAGATCCAGAATGGTAAGAAATATAGAATCTCGATGTTGTTCGGCCAACGCCATCGCTTCGCTGAAGCTGGAGGCATATATGGCATCCACCTCTGTCTTCGCGGAGATCAAAAAACGCATCACCTTAATGATGTCTTCGTTATCATCAACAACCAGGATCTTATTACGAATTAGCTGAGAATCGTGCTCTGTCATAGACCTGATTTCCTATTGTTATTACCCATACATTCATTGCAGGAATAAACGGGTGAATCGTGGAGGTCTTATCCTAACAGTCTGGCTTTTGACAAAGCCATACAAGCCAATCATATTTTACAAAAAACGCACAATGATAACGAGCCAGTGCAGGCGCTGAGATGATCGGAGAAAAATCTGATTTACTGTGTACTGCCAGGTGATTCGAAACTGTTGTCACTCACCAACAACTGTTCTACATCAACGGCATCAAATTCGTAGGCATGTAGACAAAATTCACAGTTTATAGCGACTTTGCCTTGCTCTTGTATAATCTCCTCCAACTCACTACGGCCTAAGCTTCGCAACATACCCGCCACACGCTCACGGGAACAACTACAGAAAAAACTTATCGACTCTGCCTCAAAGACGCGCACATCCTCTTCATGAAACAGGCGATGTAACAATTCGACACTAGCCAGATTTAATAACTCATCACGGCTCACCGTAGAGGCCAGATGTAAGATACGATTCCAGTCCTCCGCCTCTTGTTCCCCGGATGAGGGCATCCGCTGTAACAACAACCCAGCAGTTTTGTTCTCACCTACCTGTAACCAGAGACGGGTATCCAGTTGCTCTGACTGAATAAAATAGGCTTGTAAAGCTGCGGCTATAGTCTCCCCTTGCAAGGCAACAATACCCTGAAAGCGTTCCTTGGCGTTATCGGGTTGTATAGTGATAACAATCTGGCCTTTTCCGAACATCGCGGCCAGATTGCCCGGTTCGAGTTGTGGCTGCTGACAACGAACCATGCCACGCAAACTACGTCGGGCCTGTTCACCATCCTTACTAACGGTGATCTCCGCCACCAGCAGACTAACAGGACCATCACCTTGTATCTGTATGGTCAGACGTCCCTCTATCTTCAGCGTCGCGGAGAGTAAGACCCCGGCGGTCATGGTCTCGCCCAGTAGATCACGTAGCAGCGGATGATAGTCGTGGCGGGACAAGACATCCTGCCAGCTGTGATCCAGATGGATCACCTCACCACGGATGGCATCATGCTCAAAAAGGAAACGCTGTAAAGAATCGGTATGACTGGTCATTGGTGTTCATTTTGAGTTTGGAGAATTCACACGAAGGGCGAATAGGCGTTACCTACTCCGCCCCTAAATCAAGCCTGTAATTTACTCTTTAGCAATTCATTGACTTGCTGTGGGTTGGCCTTGCCTTGGCTGGCCTTCATTACCTGGCCAACGAAGAAGCCGAAGACCTTTTCATTACCGCCACGATACTGTTCCACCTGTGCCGCATTGTTGGCGAGGATGTCGTCGATGATCGTCTCGATCGCGCCGCTGTCGGTGATCTGTTTCAGGCCCTTGGCCTCAATCACCGCATCGGCATCGCCTTCGCCAGCCCACATGGCCTGGAATACCTGCTTGGCGATCTTGCCGGAGATGGTGTTATCCGCCATGCGTTGCATCATGCCGGACATCATCTCGGCGTTGACCGGTGACTGAGCAATCTCCAGACCATCCTTGTTCAATGCCGCACTCAGTTCACCCTGTACCCAGTTGGCACACAACTTCGCATCGGCACCGGATTTCTCCACCACCTGTTCAAAGAACAAAGCGGTTTCTCGATCTGCGGTAAGCACCCCGGCATCATAAGACGGCAGACCAAAGTCAGCGATATAACGCTGCTTCTTCTGATCCGGTAATTCGGGCAATGCGGCACGGGCAGCCTCAATAAACCCATCTTCAATCTCTACCGGCAGCAGATCAGGATCTGGGAAGTAACGATAGTCATTGGCCTCTTCCTTACTACGCATGGATCGGGTTTCGTCCTTATCTGCATCATAAAGACGGGTCTCCTGAACCACTTTGCCACCGGATTCCAGCACATCGATCTGACGTTCAACCTCGATGTTGATCGCCTTCTCGACGAAACGGAAGGAGTTGATGTTCTTCAGCTCCGCACGGGTACCGTACTCTTCCTGTCCCTTCGGACGTATCGATACGTTGGCATCACAACGGAAGGAACCTTCCTGCATATTACCGTCACAGATACCCAGATAGGTAACGATAGAGTGGATCTTTCGCATATACGCCACCGCCTCTTTGGCGGAACGCATATCCGGCTCGGAAACGATCTCCAGCAATGGCGTGCCCGCACGATTGAGATCGATACCGGTCATACCCTGGAACTCACCATGTAGAGACTTGCCTGCATCCTCTTCCAGATGCGCACGGGTCACGCCGACGGTCTTAGTGCTACCATCTTCCAATTCGATATCCAGATGGCCCAGGCCAACGATAGGCAATTCAAACTGACTGATCTGATAACCTTTGGGCAGATCCGGATAGAAGTAATTCTTGCGTGCAAATACCGAACGTTTACCGATCTCGGCATCGATGGCGACACCAAATTTGACTGCCATCGCCACCGCTTCTTTGTTCAATACCGGTAACACACCGGGCAGACCCAAATCCACCGCACAGGCCTGGGTATTCGGTTCCGCGCCATAGGCGGTGGATGCACCGGAAAAGATCTTACTCTTGGTGGCCAGCTGGGCGTGGATCTCCAGACCAATAACTGTTTCCCATTCCATTCTTTTTAAACCTCGGTAATTAACGCAGAGGTCGCAGAGACGTTTATGCCCTTAAGGGTGCAAAGGTCGCGGAGAAGAGCACTATGAATACTCATTTCATCTCTGCGTTGACAAAGCGGATTGATGCTGCTTTTTACAGCCATATGCTTTGTCATGTATCTCTCTTTGCGTTCTCTGCGTCTCTGCGTTCTTTGCGTTAAATTTCTTTTATTTAAATTCTTCCGGCGCACGCGTGTGCCAGTCGGTGACCTGCTGGTACTGGTGTGCAACATTCAACAGTCGGCTCTCTTCAAAGTAGTTGCCGATAATCTGCAGGCCTACTGGCAGCTTGCCAGCAAAACCTGCCGGAACCGACATGCCGGGCAGACCCGCCAGGTTGGCAGCAATGGTAAAGATATCCGACAGGTACATGCTTACCGGATCATCGCTGCGTTCACCCCGTTTGAAGGCCACCGACGGAGAGGTCGGTCCCATGATCACGTCCACCTGTTCAAAGGCCTTGGTGAAATCGTCAGAGATCAGACGACGCAGCTTTTGTGCCTTCAGATAATAGGCATCGTAGTAGCCGGCCGACAGCGCATAGGCTCCCACGAGGATGCGTCGTTTCACCTCGTCACCAAAGCCCTCGCCGCGCGAACGCTTGTACAGATCTTCCAGATCCTTGGGATCTTCACAGCGATAACCAAAACGTACGCCATCAAAACGCGACAGGTTGGAGGAGCATTCCGCCGGGGCCACCACATAGTAAGTAGGTACTGACAGACCAGTGTTGGGCAGGGATATCTCTACCACCTCGGCACCGAGCTTCTTATACTCTTCAATAGCGGCTTCCACTGCCTTGGCAACGCCAGCATCCAGACCTTCACCAAAGTACTCCTTCGGCAAACCGATCTTCAGACCCTTCAGATCCTGATTCAGCTCGGCAGTGTAATCCGGTACCGCCCTATCCATACTGGTGGAGTCACGCTCATCGAAACCTGCCATCACGTTCAACATCAGTGCCGCATCTTCAGCAGTGCGGGTCATGGGGCCGGCCTGATCCAGACTGGAGGCGAAAGCGATCATGCCGTAGCGGGAGACGCGGCCATAGGTGGGTTTTAAACCCGTAATGCCGGTCAATGCCGCTGGTTGACGGATAGAGCCGCCTGTATCGGTACCGGTGGCCGCTGGCACCAGGCGTGCCGCCACCGCAGCAGCCGAACCTCCAGAGGAACCGCCAGGCACCGTATCCAGATCCCAGGGGTTCTTTACTGCACCGTAGAAGCTGGTCTCGTTGGAAGAGCCCATGGCAAACTCATCCATATTGGTCTTGCCCAGGGTGACCATACCCGCTTGTTTGAAACGGCTAACGACGCTAGCGTCGTAAGGGGCGATGAAGTTATCCAGCATCTTCGAGCCACAGGAGGTACGCACCCCATCGGTACAAAAGATGTCCTTATGGGCAAGAGGCACACCAGTGAGGGCATCGGCTTGACCAGCGGCAATACGCTTGTCTGCCGCACGAGCCTGTTGCAGTGCCAATTTTTCGGTAACGGTAATAAAACTATTCAGCTGTCCATCCAGCTTTTGGATGCGCTGAATATAGGAGAGGGTCAGCTCCTCACTGGAGAATTCGCCCGACTTTATTCCGGCAGATAACTCCGCCAGGGTTTTGTTATGCATAACAGATGATCCAAATTTAGTAGCTAATTATCAGTGCCTGGAACTGCGATTCACTCGATAACCTGGGGTACCAGGAACAAGCCGTTCTCGACCTTGGGTGATATTTCCTGGAACTTATCTCTTTGATTTTCCTCGCTAACCTGATCCTCGCGCAGACGCTGGACCATGTCCAAGGGATGCGCCATGGGCGCCACCGCATCGGTATCCACGGCATTCATCTGCTCCACCAGCTCAAGGATGCCGGACAGGTTGTTGGTATACTCGGGGATCATCTCCTCGTCGATGGCAATTCGCGCCAAATGCGCAATCTTTACCACATCGGCTTTGTCTAGCGACATAGTCAGCTCCGAATTTAGTGTGACTCATTTAACAAGGAGGCAAACTTATCACAGATAGCCGCTTGCCCAAAGCCCCTGCAACTGTGTAAAGTTAGGGGTTCTAGATACTAAAACAAATAACACACAGAATTTTTCACTAAATCACGAGTTAATTATCTATGTTTGGTCGTTTCCGAGGAATGTTTTCGAATGATGTGTCCGTAGATCTGGGCACAGCCAATACCCTGATTTACGTACGCGGCAAAGGCATCGTCCTGAACGAGCCCTCTGTAGTCGCTATCCGCCAGGACAAGGGTCCCGGTGGTCCCAAGACCATCGCCGCTGTCGGCCTCGAAGCCAAGCGCATGCTCGGCCGTACCCCGGGCAATATTGTCGCCATCCGTCCCATGAAGGACGGTGTGATCGCCGACTTCACCGTTACTGAAAAAATGCTGCAGCATTTTATCCGAAAGGTGCATGAATCCAAGTTCTTTAAGCCCAGCCCACGTGTCCTCATCTGTGTACCCTGTGGTGCCACCCAGGTAGAACGCCGAGCCATCCGCGAATCAGCCGCTGGTGCCGGTGCACGTGAGGTCTACCTGATTGAAGAGCCAATGGCTGCCGCCATCGGTGCCGGCATGCCCATCTCTGATGCCAGCGGTTCCATGGTATTGGACATCGGTGGTGGTACCACCGAGATTGCAGTTCTGTCTCTGAATGGTATTGTCTACTCTGCCTCGGTACGTATCGGTGGTGACCGTTTCGACGAATCCATTATCAACTACATACGCCGCAAGTACGGCAGCCTCATCGGTGAAGCCACTGCTGAACGCATCAAACAGGAGATCGGTACCGCCTATCCTTCCACCGATGTGAAGGAACTGGAAGTACGCGGCCGTAACCTGGCCGAGGGAGTGCCCCGTGCCATTAAGTTAAGTAGCAACGAAATCCTTGAAGCCCTGCAAGAACCGCTCTCCGGTATCGTCGAGGCGGTGAAAACCGCGCTTGAGCAGACGCCTCCAGAGCTGGGTGCCGACATTGCTGAACGTGGATTGGTACTAACCGGCGGTGGTGCATTGCTGCGAGATCTGGATCGCTTATTAATGGAAGAGACCGGCCTGCCCGTCATCGTTGCCGATGACCCTCTGACCTGTGTGGCCCGTGGTGGTGGTAAGGCACTGGAAATGATCGATGAATACGAAGGCGAATTGTTCTCTCTTGAGTAACCGCTCTCAAAAATGACCGCTGCAGCATGCTGCAGCGGTCTTGTCGTTATAGAATAATAATAATTATCGTTAATTCGACTACGGAGACAGGAAGATTAAAGCCCTATTCGACCAAGGTCCCTCGACCACCACTCGTATGGTATTTTTCCTGATTTTGTCTATCGTCCTGATGACTCTGGACCACAGACAGAATCATCTGGAGAAGCTGCGTTCTACACTCACTCTGGTTGTTTATCCATTGCAATGGCTGGCCGATGTGCCACGCACCCCTCTGAAATGGGCCAGCGAATCCCTCACCCCACGCTCTGAACTGGAAGAAGAACTACGACATCTGCGTACCCAGGAATTATTGCTCAAGGTACAGTTGCAAAAGATGATCACCCTGGAGACTGAAAACCGGCGTCTGCGCCAACTTTCTCAGGCAGCACAACGTCTTACCGATGAAATGTTAATCGCTGAAATGATGTCTGTGGATCTCGACCCTTTTTCCCGCCACATCGTTATTAACAAGGGCAGTAGCAGTGATGTCTATCGTGGCCAGCCGGTACTGGATGCCTATGGCGTCATGGGACAGGTAATTCACACCTCACCATTTAGCAGTAATGTCATGTTGATTAGCGATCCCAGCCATGCTGTGCCGGTACAATTTAATCGTAATGGCCTGCGTGCCCTGGCTCTAGGTACCGGTTCCTCTGAGGAGCTGAACATCCCATATATCCCAAACAATGCCGACATAAAGGTCGGTGACCAACTGGTGACATCCGGCCTGGGTGGACGTTTTCCCAGTGGTTATCCAGTGGCGCGTATTTCCAGCATCGTCATCGACCTGAATGAGCCGTATGCCCGTGTAACAGCCAAACCCGCTGCGCAGATGGAACGTGGTCGTGAGGTATTATTGATCAAACCCTCGGCAAACTGGCAGGCAAAGCAAGAGCTTAGCGAGGAGAAACCGCTACCATGAGTGACAATAAACCTCAGGGTAATCTGGTTATCATTTTCAGTTTTATCACCGCGCTTTTCCTGACCATCGTCCCCTTGCCGGAAATACTGGAACCCTTCAGACCCGCCTGGGTACCCATGGTACTGGTTTACTGGGTGATGGCCCTGCCCACACGCTTTGGTGTGGGTCTGGGCTGGCTGGTGGGACTGTTGCTGGATGTCTCCACGGGTACCCTATTGGGGCAAAATGCCATGGCTTTGAGTCTGCTGGCCTTTTTGACTCTACAACTCCACCAGCGTCTGCGCGCTTATCCGCTGGGCCAGCAGGCGATGAGTATTCTCATGCTCATAGCCCTCTACCAAATGCTGGTGGTGTGGGTACGCGGCATCATCGGCTTTCCACCCGAGACCTGGTTGTATTGGATGCAATCC
>JAOUJT010000184.1 GCA_029883105.1 Gammaproteobacteria bacterium | reverse complement strand
AAAAGTTCTTTAAATGTGCCGGCAATCGATTTCAATGCCAAACGCCGGCAGCTAAGATCAGGGATAGTGGTTTATACCTTAGTATTGGCAGGGAACACGCTGTCTATAAATGTTATGGAGTAAGTTTAGCGATGCTAATTTTGACACGGCGAGTAGGTGAAACCCTCGTTATAGGTGATGATGTTCACGTTACAGTATTGGGTGTGAAAGGCAACCAGGTACGTTTAGGTATAAATGCACCGAAGGATGTATCTGTACATCGTGAAGAAATCTATGAGCGTATTCAGCAGGAAAAAGACGAGCCAGCTCCAGGAAATTCCTGAGATTTCTTGAGATTAAGTCTTTACGAACACGTGTGAGAAGGTTATCCTTGCGCACGTGTTTTTATGTGGAGAGATGGCCGAGTGGCTGAAGGCGCGCCCCTGCTAAGGGTGTATAGGTTAATCCCTATCGAGGGTTCGAATCCCTCTCTCTCCGCCATTTAAACAGTAAAACACTAGTTCTGCGATAGTCGATAAATGGCTTGACAGTGTGACTAGGCATACGGATAATGCCACCTCGTTTTTAGCAGGTAATTTTTACAATATTTCTGTTATTAACAATGATTTTAGCGCCCGTAGCTTTTATGCCCATGGGTGCAGCTGGACCAGCTGAGCATTGAGCAGTTGATACAGCAGATTGTTTACCGGGCAACTGGTAGTATAAAAAAGTTTTAGCGCCCGTAGCTCAGCTGGATAGAGTACTCGGCTACGAACCGAGCGGTCGCATGTTCGAATCATGCCGGGCGCACCATACACGAAAAAGGCTTTGCAGAAATGCAAGGCCTTTTTTTATGGCTCAAGCTTTAAAGAGGTGATGAGTCTTTGTGTCAGCGGATGGGGATATAGGTAAGTGCTATCCTTAGGCTGATAGCAAAACGATATCAGCGGATAACTATTTGATTAACAATTTTCCCTGATCCCATATTGTCTATTCTGCTCGCGCTATACAATTTCGAGATTCACAATAGAGTGATTTTTTTATCTTCTAGATTGGGTTTCAATAAATCCTTTGCTGTTACTTTAATAAGCACTCATCAAGGCTTAGAGTAGAATTTTGTGTAAGTATGAGTAAGCTGCGTTTAAGTCGGCATAGTTTGAGGATACAGACAATATGCGGACAGAGAATTTAAATGTGATGTTGGAAATGTATGTGCAGTAGATAAAGAGTAATTAGAGATAATATTATTTTATAAAAATGGTGCCCCGGAGACTCTTACTCGCGCAATGCGCTCGCCCTACGGGCCACCTTCGAAAGCTCAGGTTTTCAGCATACAGCAAGTATGCTGTCGAACATTTTTTATAGATTATGTCGGACGTTCGAATTCGTGAATACAACATCAACAAAAAAGGCCCGCTTATCAGCGAGCCTCATTTGTTGATATGGTGCCCCGGAGACGATTCGAACGTCCGACCTGCCCCTTAGGAGGGGGCTGCTCTATCCAGCTGAGCTACCGGGGCTTGAGAATTAATATGAACGGTGAGTTTACAGGAGTTCGCTGACGGTCCCTATCGACTATTTTACCAATTCTCTACGACGTTTCCTATCCATCGTCGCGACGTATTTTTCTAACTCTCTCTCTTGTCGTGGTGTGAGGCTAATGAAGCTCGTACCAACCAATTGCATATGGCCCGATGTTCGAATGTTCTGTAATTCCAGCTGGCAAAAGAAAGGTTCACGTGCACCCGGGAAGTGAATATGACATTCAGGTATCTCTGTACCTCTGAGCAAACGATCATCCAGTTTTTCATTACGCAGTGCGATGGAAATACCACCGGTAGAGACGTCGTAAAGCTCTCCACGATAAGAGAGCCCACTTTGCATGCTGAAGCTTACCGGTATCTGTTGACTGATGGTGGTAGAGACACGAAAGCTGCCGCGCTTTTGCTCATAGATAATCTCTCTTGGCACCGCTACGGTGTAATAGCGTGTGCCACGTTGTACACCGGAGCCAATGACACTGGTTGAAAACTCCAGGGAGATGCCATCGACATAGGCTTTGATGCCTACAGTTTTTCCAATCAGGGCGCGTTCTGAAGGCAACTGGGGCCCAGGCTTTAATTCGTCCAGTAGCAAATATTCATGCGGAACCAGTTTTAGAATGGCTGAACTAGACGGATCTTTATTATATGGGGTGACTACGCTGATGGTGGCGTGGCCATGAATGACGCGCTGAATTAACTCATTAATATGACTACTGAGTTTGACTGTGTGGGTGTTGTTATTGTTAGAGATGTTTTGCATGGCGACCAATTATCGACGATGTACCTGAACTTAATAGTATTTTACACAGGATTCAGTCTGTAGGGTATGCAAATACTCAGGCTTTGGCGAGAGTGTTACCCGAACCACCGTTCTTACGTGAAATGCCTTTTGCGTTATATATACTGGTTTCACCAGATGTGGGGGCTGTCAGTATGGCGTATGCGGTTTGCAGGCTATGGCTGGAAGTCTCGATTATTGCACCATTAATACTGTTTTGTTCTTTGCACTGTTCCAGCAACCCCTCAAGAACCTTCCAGTGTTGCATAATATCAGGGACTTCTTTGGCACACTCCTGAATCAGTTTAAGGATCTTGGCTTGTGGCTCATGCTCCAGATCCAATCCCAGACTGGAGAGAGTTTCCATACGCTTGGTAACGGCTGCATCGAATTCGTCGAGGATGGACTTCTTGGCCTCTACAGCTGCCGTGAGCTTGTCCAGGGCCTTTTCGCTAAGACACTGATGTTCTTGGTGCAGGTTATCAAACAGAAGGCGCAGGAGTTTACCTTCATGCGCCAGTTGCATGGATAGGGTTTGTAGATGGGTGCTGCGGTCAGTCACAAGCTTAGCTGTTCAGAGAACGCTCAAAATCGAGCATCTTATCGGCTATGCGCTGTGCGTCGATCTCGTAGGTACCATTTGCCACGGCCCGCTTGATACCTTCGATACGATCCTCGTCTGCAACAGGCAGTTCGGACAGTGCTGCTTCCAGTTTGCGCAATTTCTCGGCAGTGCCTGTAAGGCTGACGGTATCAGCCGAAGTTGTTTCAGACTTTTCAGTGTTGCTTGCTGCGCTGTTAGCGGAGTCTTTTTTCACCGCAGAGCTACGCTCATTGGTGGTTTTATTGTTTGGAAGCCCTGTAATATCGATTGACATATCTATTCTCCTAGATGTCTATCGGGAGTATCGTCCCCTGAAGGAAATACTTTAGATATATTTATGTATAGTCAAAGGTCGACTTTGACTTGCCCTGGGCCCGTAATACGGGCCTCGATCTCCCTCTTCGATTTCAGGTTTTTCACCCGTATTATGTCACCAATACCCCCAGCCTCCAAGGCCTGACCCTTAGCTCTGATGCTAATACCACCTGTTTCGGCCAGGATCGATACACTTTCACCACGTTTTATCACCTTACTCACTGCAATGGACGATGGTGTCAGTATTGCGCCATGATTGAGATGTCGTTTTAGGGGCTTACCTAAAACTGCTTGTAAATCAGTGTAGTAACCATATCTAAGACGGTTTATATCGTATTCTTTGAATTCAAAATCGTCTGCCTTAATCAGACTACCACTGGGGATATGCTGGCGCGCAACCAGAACCTTAGCGACTTGGCTGATCGTTGCGGAAACATAGATGGTCCAGGTTTTTGGTCCCGTACAGCGTACGCCTACAGTGGTTTTAGACTTACGTGAGGCTTGGGGGAAAAAGGCCTGTAGTGCCTGTTCACAGGGTTTTAGTCGCAGGCGTGGATCCAGTCTGCCAATCTCTACAGCGGATTTTGCATCAAGCTTATATTCACTAAGAATGAACTGCTCCACCGTGTGAGTGATATCCGTGAGCGACTGATACGCTTCGGCGGCGACAGTGGTGCTTGGCTGAGTTAACAGTAGTATCAGCGGTAGTGCTAGCGATACGGCGCGTTTAGGGCTCATAAAATCATACTAAATATTTTAAATATCAATAGCTTAGTGTATAACATAAAAGGTAGTTATTGAATAGTCGGGATGATCTTATTGAAATTAAAGAAAATTTTCTATCTGTCGATTATAATCGAACGCGTGTTTGATCTATGTTTTTACTCTGTGGAACAAGAAAAGCCATGTAGCTGTTGCGTTAATCCGCATCAAGTGGGCTTTATACCGCTGAAATTTTAGGAAAATTTACACTCTGGCCCTTTTCAAGAGCGCAGAGAGTAAGCATGCTTAGGCTTGTTGTTGCGAACGTAAAGCAGCATACGTCTATAGCCACTGTTGTTAAGTAATATCGAGGTTACATGCCCGGAGAGATCAAACAAGATGAGTACGATAGCTTTCGTCTCTTTTTAGAGCAGTCTGCGGGGATCACTCTGGGTGATAATAAGCAATATCTGGTAAACAGTCGTCTTAACCGTCTGATGACGGATAGAGGGATCACCAGCCTGGGTGATCTTGTGGGTAAACTAAAGGCCGGATCCATCCCGGGTTTGCGTGAAACCATAATTGATGCGATGACCACCAACGAAACGCTTTGGTTTCGTGACACCAGTCCATTTGATGTAATGAAGCAGGAGATCATTCCTGCCATAGGTAAATCGACCCCTAAGTTGCGTATCTGGTCCTCGGCCTGCTCGTCGGGGCAGGAGCCTTACTCCTTGAGCATGCTCGTAGATGAGTTTAAGCGTGAAAAGCCGGGACAATTAAGTGCTGAGGTGGAGATCACTGCGACTGATATCTCTCCTACAGTGCTAAGCGCTGCCAAAGAGGCCAAATATGATGGTCTGTCCATAGCGCGCGGTTTGAGTGATGAACGCAAGCAACAATTTTTTACCGAACAGGACAAGTTGTGGGAAGTTAAACCTGAGATTCGAAGGCGTGTACAGTTTCGTGAACTGAATCTGTTGGACAGTTACGCACCGCTGGGAAAGTTCGATATTATCTTCTGCCGCAACGTACTGATCTATTTTTCTTCTGATCTTAAACGCGACATCATCAGTCGCATGGGCAAGCAGCTTAACCCCGGAGGTATTCTGATTCTGGGTAGCTCCGAGTCCCTGACCGGCCATAGTGATGAGTTTGAGCTGGTCCGCAGTCCGATCTGCGTCCATTACCGAATCAAGTAGTTTTTCTCTATCTGGTGAGTGACCAGAGCGGCAATCAGGCGGAAATGCCTTGCCGCTTTTCCTTTCAAAAGTTTGATTCAGGCGAATATTCTCGCCAACAAAATCCCTAAGTTGTTGAAATAAAGCATTTTATTATTTTGGCACGCATGTTGCACTCTTTATCGTGAAGACGAATTGGAGTGACACATGGCAATCTCATTTGATAAGGCATTAGGCATACACCCTCAGGCGATGCTGTTGCGCGAGCAACGCTCAGAGATCCTGGCGGCCAACCTGGCCAATGCAGATACCCCGAACTACAAGGCCCGTGATATCGATTTCCAGGCCATGATGAAGGGCGAGATGGATAACAGAAAAGGGCTCTCACTGGGAACTACCCATAGTGGCCATATCGATGCCTTTGTCCCAGATGATAGCGATCTGTTATATCGCCAGCCGAATCAGGCCTCCATAGATGGTAATACCGTCGACGCTGCCGATGAGCAGGTGCGTTTCTCAGAGAACTCTGTGATGTATCTCTCTTCCCTGCGTTTTCTCGGCGACAAATTCAAAGGGCTGCAATCAGCCATACGGGGTGAATAAGGATGTCTTTACTAAACTCATTAGGTGTTGCCG
>JAOUJT010000017.1 GCA_029883105.1 Gammaproteobacteria bacterium | reverse complement strand
TGGAGGTGGCGCAGAGCGAGAGACCCAGAGTGATGGTGGTGGATTCGATACAGACCATCTTTACCGATCAATTGCAGTCTGCACCCGGTGGCGTCGCTCAGGTGCGAGAAACAGCGGCGCGGCTGGGTGCGCTTTGCCAAACAGACTGGCACCGCGTTATTTCTGGTGGGGCATGTTACCAAGGATGGGCAGCTGGCAGGACCCCGTGTGCTGGAGCATATGGTGGATACAGTGCTCTATTTTGAAGGCGAGGGCAGTAGCAGCTACCGTGTCATCCGTGCCATCAAGAATCGTTTTGGCGCTGTAAACGAATTGGGCGTCTTCGCCATGACTGAGCATGGACTGAAAGAGGTCAGTAACCCCTCCGCCATCTTCCTTTCACGCCATGAAAAACCGGTAGCCGGCAGTGTTATCACCGTCACCAAGGAAGGTTCCCGCCCTCTATTGGTGGAGGTGCAGGCTCTGGTGGACGAAAGTCATTTGAGCAATCCTCGTCGTGTCACCCTGGGACTGGAACAGAATCGTCTATCGATGTTGCTGGCGGTACTGCATCGACATGGTGGTATCGCCAGTTATGGCCAGGATGTGTTTGTGAATGTGGTTGGTGGGGTAAGATTGACCGAGACCGCCGCGGATCTTCCAGTACTGATGGCGATCCTATCTAGTCTCAAGGATCAAGCCTTGGCCACTGATCTGCTGGCCTTTGGAGAAGTGGGTCTGGCGGGTGAGATACGCCCGGTGCCCAATGGCCAGGAGCGCCTGAAAGAGGCGGCCAAACACGGCTTTAAACGTGCCATCATCCCCTTGGCCAATAAGCCTAAAAAACCTATCGAAGGGATGATGCTGATTGGGGTTACGCGTCTGTCTGAGGTGCTAGAGCATCTGTGGCATGAACACTGATTAGTTCATGTATTTCACGATCTATCATAGACTGATCACCCAAGTTTAATAACAACAGACGTTTTAGGTGTGAGGCGCTCTCCAATTCCATGTTATCGAAGATAAAGCCGATGTGGTCAACCTCTTTGTGGGTGACCTTTCCGCAGACGCTAATAATGACATCTGAATCCAGTTTCAATGCGATATTGAATTCCTGGTCTTTCTGGCCGGGCCAGTCCTCGGGCAAGCTGAGTAATACTCCGTTGAGAGAGATGTCCAGAAGTTGGGCCTGCCATGAGTCACTGTCTTGTGAGATGGTGACTGTGGCATCAAAGGGGATGCGGGTGAAGTGCCTGCGCTCGTCTGGGGATTGCGGTTGACTCATGTCGACTCCAGTATTTTCCTTGTGCGGTTAATTGTTAGCATAGAAATCATGCTCATTACCATCTATTCGTCTCTATTATTCTGAAATATTCTCTGTTTGCCCATATTTTGGACTGATTCGAACGGTTTTAATGGTGCTGCTGCTGGTATGGACAATCTCTACAGGAATACCGGACAGCATCAGGCTGGTACCGGTCTCGGGGATGTTCTCCAGATATTCCAGGATCATACCGTTAAGAGTTTTCGGGCCATCGGTTTGTAGATCCAGTCCCAGTACCCGGTTTAGATCACGTATGCTAGCACTGCCGTCGACCAGGAATGTACCGTCTTCCTGGGGATGTATTTCCTTTATGTTACTGGAAGGGTCGGTGGTGAATTCACCCACAATCTCTTCCAGGATGTCTTCCATGGTGATTAAGCCCTCAATATCCCCATATTCGTTGACCACTAGACCAATACGACTTTTTAACTCTTTAAAGTTCAGCAACTGGGTGTTTAACGGTGTATTTTCCGGCACAAAGTAGGCTTCACTGATCTGTTCCATAAAGTTTTCTTTGCTCATTTGTTCAGCCTGGGCAACCAGGTGCAGCAGATTGCGCACGTGAACGATGCCAATAACGTTATCGATACCACTACGATAGATAAGTAGACGGGTATGTTGGCTGGTGGTGATCCGATCAAGGATATCGTGCCAATCGTCATCCAGGTCGATTCCAACGATTTCATTACGCGGCACCATAATGTCATTGACTGTTACCTTTTCCAGATCAAGGATACTGAGCAGCATCTCCTGGTGCTGTGTCGGGATCAGGGCACCGGCCTCATTTACCACGGTACGCAGTTCTTCACTGCTAAGGATCTCAGAAGCTTTACTGGCTTGGTTTAGACCAAATGGTCGTAAAATCAGATTGGATATGGCATTGACCAACCATACTAGGGAGTAAAAGATCCGTAATAGGGGGGCTAGAAGGTAGGTAGCAGGATAGGCAAAACGTTCCGGGTGTAGAGCTGCCAGGGTTTTTGGGGTCACTTCGGCGAAGATCAGCACCACCAGGGTGAGAATAACCGTCGTCGTGATGGGACTGCTCTCGCCCATCACGCGTAGCATGAATTCACCGGCGATGGCGACGGCGAGAAAATTCACGAAGTTATTGCCTAAAAGAATAATACCAATCAAACGATCTGGCGTACTCAATAGTTTGTGGGCACGCTTGGCGCCAATATGTCCCGTCTTGGCTAAATGACGCAACTTGTAGCGATTGAGACTGAATAGACCGGTCTCAGAGCCAGAAAAGAAGCCAGAAGCGAGGATGAGGAAGAACAGGACTACGAATAGTAGCCACGTGGGAATGTCGTTCAAGAAAGAGTTGCCTGTGTCTTACAAGGACTCTAATTAAACGTAGTCAGTGCTGAACTGTCAAGGATTCTAGCGCTGTAGAATCAACTCCAGTACGATCTTACTGCCAAAATAGGCCATTAGCAGGGTAATGAGTCCGGTTAAGGTCCAGCGTATGGCGGTGCGACCTCGCCAGCCATAACGCCAACGCCCCCATATCAAGGTAGCGAATACCAGCCAAGCTGACAGTGAGAGGATAGTTTTATGCACCAGATGTTGGGCAAACATGTCCTGCAGGGTCAGCAGGCCATTAAACAAGGCCAGGGTTAACATCACAAAACCGATATAGATAACCTGGAATAACAGGGTCTCCATGGACTCCATTGGCGGTAATGCACGGATAAATCCGCTAGGTCGATGATTACGTAGGTGTCTTTCCTGAACGGCCAGCAGAATGGCTTGTATCGCGGCGATACTGAGCAGACTAAAGGCTACCACCGAGAGCAAAATATGCAGCTGTAGTTCGCTGCTGTGCTGAATCAATGCGCTGGATTTTGCCTCCGTTAACAGTCGTAAGCTAAGTGCGATAATGGCAACAGGTAACAGAACGAGGGTCAAATTTTCTACCGGGCGGCGTAGCATAGTGAGCAGTAGCATGGCCATCATCAGGGCACTGACCAGGGAAAACATGTTGAACAGATCCAGCAAAAGCCCTTGCGAGGTGACAATACTCTGATACAGAACCGAAATATGTAGTAATGTGGCGACAGAGGAAATTCCCAGAATTTTGTTTTTTTGTAGATGGGTCTCGTTGTTGTGAAAAAATAGTTGAGTCACAACTACCATTAGAGCAAAGAGATAGAAGAAAATAGCGGTAAGGTTTAAGTAGAGAGTAGTCATGCTCATCACTGTTTATCGGATTCGGCCTCATCATCGCATAACTGGGTCGGAGGTTGAAGTGCTTGTCTACATGCTATGATCTGTCGCCATAATGTGAACCAAGTGGCGAAAATATGCACACTATGTACGTAGCTATTGCGTAGAGAGACAAGCTCAGATTAGGATTAGCGTATTAATAATATAATGATATATTCCTTATCATTTGAAGAGGATTAGAGAACAGGGACATGCAGATCCGGGTATTGGGTAGCAGTGGCGGTATCGCCAAGGGGTACAGGACGACCTCATATTTAATCGATAGTGATATTCTGATCGATGCCGGCACCGGTGTCGCAGAATTAGATATCGCGGAAATGGTGGCTATTAGACATATCTTCCTTACCCACTCCCATTTCGATCATATCGCAGCATTGCCGTTATTGGCCGATACTGTATTTGACAAGATTCCTTCGCCGATACAGATCTATGCCTTGCCAGAAACCATTCAGGCATTGGTTCAGCATGTATTTAACGAAGTGCTGTGGCCAGACTTTACTCGTATCCCTAATCGTGACAATCCAGTATTTCAATTAAATGAGATTCATGACGCAACGATGATGGAGTTGGGGGGTAAATCCATAGAGACCATTGCGGTCAATCATATCGTCCCTGGGGTGGGTTATCGTGTAGAGTCTGATGGTAAAGCCTTTGCCTTCAGTGGAGATACGGGTGAGAACGACAATTTCTGGAATATCTTAAATCGGCATGATGTTTTGGATCTACTGTTCGTAGAGTCGGCTTTTCCCAACGAAAATTGTGGCTTAAGCAAACGCTCAGGCCACTATTGTCCTCAGACCCTTGCGGCAGATATCAGTAAACTTCGGCATACACCGCGCATTTGTATCAGTCACCCCAAGCCGGGTGAGGAAAAAATCATACTCGAGCAGTGCCGAGAGGCCATTAAAGGCCACAAGATCGAAGGTTTGTCCGCAGACGACCTCTTCACGCTATAATATCCCCTTTCTATCATTGGCCAAGGCTACTCACCTTCATTTGCTATGTTCGATACTCTCACTGAACGCCTAGGGCGTACGCTAAAGAATCTCCGTGGTCAGGGTCGCCTGACCGAAGACAATATCAAGGACAGCCTGCGCGAAGTACGTATGGCCCTGCTGGAGGCGGATGTTGCGCTACCAGTGGTTAAAGACTTTATTGTCCATGTCCGAGAGCGTGCCATCGGCGAAGAGGTGATGAAAAGCCTCAGTCCTGGTCAGGCCTTGATTAAGATCGTACAGAACGAATTGACCGCTTTGATGGGTGAGGCCAATGAGGCACTGAATCTCAGTGCCCAAGCACCTGTTATCATTCTTATGGCCGGTTTGCAGGGGTCAGGTAAAACCACTTCGACCGCTAAGCTGGCCCGTTTCCTTAAAGAACGAGAAAACAAAAAGGTGGCCGTGGTCAGCGCCGACGTCTATCGTCCGGCGGCGATTAAACAGTTGCAAACGGTGGCCGCTGAGGTTGGGGCTCAGTTCATTCCCAGTGAAACCAGTCAAAAGCCTGTGGACATCGCCAAGGCGGCTTTGCAGCAGGCGAAGACATCTTTTGTCGACGTATTGATCGTCGATACCGCCGGCCGTCTGCACGTGGACGAAGAGATGATGGCGGAGATCAAGGACGTACACAGGGTCTTGTCACCGACAGAAACGCTGTTTGTGGTGGACTCCATGACCGGTCAGGATGCTGCCAACACCGCCAAGGCCTTTAACGATGCCCTGGCACTAACCGGTGTTATCCTCACCAAGACCGATGGTGATGCCCGTGGTGGTGCGGCATTGTCGGTGCGCCAGATTACCGGCAAGCCCATCAAGTTCCTCGGTGTGGGTGAGAAGATGACCGCATTGGAGCCGTTCCATCCTGAACGTGTTGCCTCACGTATCCTCGGTATGGGGGATGTGATGAGTCTGATCGAGCAAGCTGAGCAGCAGGTCGATCACGAAAAGGCAGAAAAGCTGGCGAAGAAGCTGAAAAAAGGCAAAGGCTTCGATTTGGAAGACTTCCGTGACCAGCTACTGCAGATGAAGAGTATGGGCGGAATCGCCAGTATGATGGACAAGCTGCCCGGCATGGGAGGCCTTCCTGCTAACGTGAAGGGTCAAGTGAATGATAAGGATTTCGGCAAACTGGAGGCGATTATCAATTCCATGACACGGGGTGAACGCCAGCGCCCGGACATCATCAAGGGCTCACGTAAACGACGTATTGCCACAGGCTCAGGCACTCAGGTGCAGGATGTTAACCGCTTGCTGAAGCAGTTTACGCAGATGCAAAAGATGATGAAAAAGGTTAGCAAGGGTGGCCTGGGTAAGATGATGAAGGGAATGAAAGGGGGAATGCCCCCTGGAATGCCGTTTTAGCCATATAAATAAATGTGTAAATAGGGTTTCTCAGCAGCGATTTTTCAAGTAAAATTGCTGGTTTGGTGCGACTGCGTATAACACGTGGTCTCAACTGTTTGGGTTCCAGGAGATTTGACAGGCAATGGTAACTATCCGTATGGCACGTGGCGGCTCTAAGAAGCGCCCTTTTTACAACATCGTTGTAACCGATTCTCGTAACCGTCGTGATGGCCGTTACATCGAGCGTATAGGCTTCTTTAATCCGGTCGCTAAGGGCGATGAAGAGTCACTGCGTATCGATCGCGCCCGTGTTGATCACTGGGTGGCCACTGGTGCCCAGACCTCTGACACCGTAGCCAAGCTGTTAAAGAAGGCTAGCTAAGATTAGAAGATTAGGACAGGTGACGCCGGGTGGCTGAACGACAAGGCGAGCCTGTTGTATTAGGCCGGATTAACGGTTTGTTTGGTGTCCGTGGTTGGTTGAAGGTGTTTTCCCATACCGAACCTCGCGACAACATACTGAAATACAACCCCCTATTGGTATTTTATCAGGGGCATTGGCAACAGATAAAATTGCTCAATGGGCGCCCGCAGGGCAAAGGGATTGTACTTCAATTTGAAGGTTTTGATGATCGTGATCATGCAGCAACGCTGATTGGTTCGAACATCGCTATAAATCCTGAGCAGTTGCCAGAGCTTGGCAGTGACGAGTATTACTGGACCGACATGGTTGGCTGTAAGGTAGTCGGGGTAGACGGATACGAATTGGGTGAACTTAAATCGTTGTTCGAAACCGGCTCCAACGACGTTATGGTGGTGAAAGGGGAGCGCGAGCGTTTAATCCCTTTCCTTCAGCCTGACGTGGTCAAGCGCGTCGATTTGAGCGAACGGCTCATTGAGGTAGATTGGGACCCGGAATTTTGACCGAGGTGGACAGGAAGATGCGTATAGACGTCATCACCCTGTTTCCGCAGATGTTCTCGGCGGTAACCGATGCAGGGGTAACCGGCCGCGCGGTACAAAAGGGCATCCTTCAGGTAAATACCTGGAATCCGCGTGATTACGCGAAAGATAATTACCGCACCGTAGATGATCGACCCTACGGTGGGGGACCTGGCATGGTCATGATGGTAGAGCCTTTACGCAATGCCATCGAGGCGGCCAGAAAGGCTGAGGCCACTGCGGCGAAGGTGATCTACCTGTCACCACAGGGCCAGCGGCTCAGCCAACAGGCATTAGCCACTCTGGCGACAGAGGGGCGATTGATCCTACTGGCGGGCCGCTACGAAGGTATCGATGAGCGCCTCATCAAGGCCGAGGTAGATGAGGAGTGGTCCATCGGCGATTACGTCTTGAGTGGTGGTGAATTACCCGCCATGGTGATGATTGACGGTATGGCCCGGTTGATTCCTGGGGTTTTAGGACACGAAGATTCGGCAGTACAGGATTCCTTTGTTTCGGGTCTGCTGGATTGTTCACACTACACCCGGCCGGAAGAATTTGAAGGGCAGCTTGTGCCTGCAGTGTTAACCAGTGGTGACCACAAGGCCATAGAACGCTGGCGTTTAAAACAGGCCCTGGGGCGTACCTATGAAAGACGCCCGGACCTGCTAGAAGAATTGGAGCTCGATCAGGAACAGCAAGCACTCTTGCAACAGTACCTGGACGAGCGCAGACAGAATACGTACTAGTTTGATTTATCTCGGGAGAGAGCAATGAGTAACATCATCCAGCAGTTAGATGCCGAACAAATGACCCGTGAGGTTCCTGATTTTGGTCCTGGTGACACCGTCGTGGTCCAGGTTAAAGTAAAGGAAGGTACGCGTGAGCGTCTGCAGGCTTTCGAAGGCGTGGTTATCGCCAAAAGAAACGCCGGTCTAAACTCTTCCTTCACCGTTCGTAAGATCTCTCACGGTGAAGGTGTGGAGCGTGTATTTCAGACCTACAGCACCATGATTGGTGAGATCGAGGTGAAGCGTCGCGGTGATGTTCGTCGCGCCAAGCTTTACTATCTGCGTGAACGTTCCGGTAGATCTGCACGTATTAAGGAAAAGCTCGGTTAAGACACATCGACTGTCTGCCGTAAGGTGAATCCTGTTACACTACGGGCATCATGGTTTTCCATGGTGCCCGTTTTTTATGATGAAAACAAAAACACAGCTTATTAAACTTTTTCTATATTTCCTTTTCTATCTGCCAATCATGGCGCAGGCAATGGAGTTGTCAGCTATTGCCCAGTTGTCCCGTCAGGGGGCCCCTCAGTTAGCTCTCAAATTGATCCAACAACATCAACCTGAGTTTGAAAATGATAGTACTGCTTGGTATGCATGGGAGAGCCAGCGCCTACAGATACTGGAAAGCCGCAGTGCCTGGCAAACGATTCTTAGTCGTAGCTCAAATCACCCCGTTGAATTGGCAGAAGATTTTGTCCTGTGGCGGGAACAGCTATTGGTTAAGGCGCATTTGACACTGCGGCAGGGAGAATTGGCACGTGAACGTCTGGCTCATTTGCTTTGGGCCGAATCTGTACCAGCTGAAGCAGAAATACAGCGTTACCGGGATCTAATTATTCGCAGTTATATGGTGGAAGGCAAAACCGAGGTTGCCCATATCTCGATGCTACGCTATCAACAAGACTATCCTGCTCAGGAACAAGATACGGTTTTATTACGTGCTGAGGTGTTGTTGGCGAGCGAACGCTATGCCGACGCGAAAGGGATTTTATCCTCGCTCAAAGAAGAATACCCTCAATTATTGCTGATGTTGGCACAACTGCGTTTGCATCAGGGTCTACAACAGAAACATTTGAAGAAACTCAGATGGTTGAGCAGTCGTGACGATGTGCCTGTGCCGGAGCAATATCTGGCATGGGGCATACGCGCCGAGTACTATTTTTCCAGATCTAATCTCAAGGGGGCTATCCTTGCGCAAGAGAGATTGCTGGCCTTGAATCCTGGCGAAAATGATTTTTTCCCGGCGCGGGGGCAGCGACTTTGGCTATGGTATGAGAAATTAGCCCTGGAATTGGCAAATTCACGTCGCCTACTTCAGGGAGATGATCGCTCCTGGTTGCAGTTGGCAAAGAAAAATAATCAGGCAGAACCCATCGAATCACGCGCCTTATATGCGCGTATCGCGACGGACTCCCAGGATATAGAGATTCGTGAAACAGCACATAAGGCTTTGATAGAAAGTCTGTTAGGTCTAAATAAGGGGGAGGCGATCGCCGAGGCACTTTATCGTCCCTTGTATAGCCAGCAGGGAGAGTTGTGGCCGACACGAGTGAAGTATTTTCTGGCGGAAAGGGCCCTGATAAGAGGTGATGTAACCGAGGCATCGCGATACCTGCTTAGTCTCGACCATGCCCCAGAGGGTGAAAATAATATTAATTGGAATTTGCGTCGTGCCCGGGTGTTAATTATGGCTGGATTGGTCGAGCAGGGAAATTCTGTTCTGCAACATCTTATATCCGCAAACAAACTTAACACTAAACAAATCGATAAACTCATGCAGGTGTTGTTTGACCTGCAAACTGTTCAAGCCCATGAGCAGGCAATCGCACTGTTTCAATCCTTATTACGTCGCAGCAAAAGTTTAAAGTTGCAGCGAGAATTACACTTTTGGATTGCCGATTCCTATGAGGCGATGGGGGAATATGAAAAGGCCAGTTTTGCGTATTTTGAATCGGCAGCAGCTAGTGGTGGAGGCGATGGTATCTTGTGGGCACAAAGTGCCCGCTATCAGGCAGCACGAGCCCTGGCCAGCGCCGGTTTGCTGGAAGATGCGCGTGGTATCTTTACTACACTGTTACAAGCCACCAAGGATGAGGGGCGTAAAGCAAGATTGCGTCATGAGATGCAATTATTGCAATTAAAGCAGATCGAAGTGCAACGTATGGGAGGCTAGACGTGCATCAGCTTATCATTGCTACGCCAGAACAAATAATCCCCGGCTGTATACGGATACATCATGATGGCGAGTCCGTTTTAGAACTGGATATATTGGCGGACAGTAAACCTCTTATGACTCTGCCAAATAGTGCCTTTGAAGAAAGGCTGGTGGACTCATTCAGCACATATTTTTCCAATACTGCTCAACACATTATGCTACCGATAAAATTACAGGGTAGTGATTTTCAGATCCGGGTATGGCGTGCCTTACAAGATATCGATGCTGGCAGTGTGATGGCCTATGGGGACCTGGCCCGAAGGCTTAATAGCAGTGCTAGAGCCGTCGGAAATGCCTGTCGACGTAATCCTCTTCCGATTATCGTACCTTGCCATCGTGTGGTGGCGAAGAATGGGATCGGTGGTTTTGCGGGAACCACACAAGGACAACTCATAGAACAAAAGCGTCGGCTTCTGGCCCACGAAGGGGTCGTGTTGTGAATCAGAAGGAGAAGAGACAACAAATCGTAGTCAATCCTGAAGAGATGGCTCTGATTGACACCTTCCTGGATTACTTGTGGCTGGAGCACGGTTTAAGCCAGAACACTCGTTCTGCCTATGGCACGGATCTGCGTGCCTTGAGCCTATGGTTAAACGCTCAACAACTGGATTTACTTAGAGCACAACGGGAGCATCTTCTGCAATATCTGGCCCACAGAGTAGAGTGTGGTAATAAGAGCCGAACCAGCGCACGACAACTTTCTACCCTTAGACGTTTCTATCAATATTGGGTACGTGAAGGGCGGCTGACTGAAGATCCATCGGCGCGTATTGATGCGCCGAAATTAGGCCGCAGTCTACCTAAGAGTTTGAGTGAAGCGGAAGTAGAAGCCTTGCTGTCCGCACCGGATCTGGAAACAGAGTTGGGTCTGCGCGATAAGACGATGCTGGAGTTACTGTACGCCAGTGGCTTACGTGTTTCGGAATTAGTGGGTCTGACATTGGGACAGTTAAACCTGCGACAGGGGGTGGCACGTATTACAGGTAAGGGTAACAAGGAACGTCTGGTGCCTCTGGGGGAGGTGTGTGTCGATTGTCTGCAGCAATATCTGCAAGAATTAAGACCACAACTGGTTAAATTGCCTGTGGATGAGGTATTTCTCACCAAGCGCGGGGAGGGTATGACGCGACAGGCCTTTTGGTATTTGGTTAAACGCCATGCAAAACATGTGGGGATAGCAAAGTCTCTGTCACCACACACTCTGCGACATGCCTTTGCCACGCATCTGTTAAATCACGGTGCTGACCTTCGAGTCGTACAGATGTTATTAGGTCATAGCGATCTATCGACCACACAGATTTACACCCATGTTGCGCGGGAACGATTAAAGGATATCCATCACCACCACCACCCCAGGGGTTGAGAGACCATCGGTATGAGTCGACTCTATTGTTGATGACGAGAGGACATTATGGGTCATCGTCCGTACAGGTATAACGAAATGGGATATGCCACTTCCTGAGGTAATGACAGATCAGTGGCTCAGATCCACCGAGTATATAGAAGATATTAAACAAGGTTTGCTGAGCGATTCCTCCCTTTAAGTTGGCACAACCTCTAACAGCAAATCCGTAACGGTTCCGTAGTAACCAATGGCGATCTGCCATGTTACCAGTGGACAGCACGCTTCATTCTTTTTCAGCTCTGCGTCCAACATGGCTTCCATATTGTCGAATATTAAGCTCGTGATCGAAGTCATCGCAATTAATTCGGACGTGAAACTCCTAAGTAATATTGGATAAAAGCGGCATTAGAATTCCACACTCGTTACAGTTTGCGGACAGAAATCCGTTGCACTGGTGCTCGAAATGAATTTTCGATAACAACGGCTTCAAGTGTGGCGAAATCTAGCTCGATGATATGGGGCGAATCGCTCATAGAAACTATTTTTCCTTAAGATGAAACGACAGTCAGATCTTAACATAGCGATTTTGTTCATAATCACGGATAAATAGGGAGGATATTAGGCACGTGATTTGTAGGAATATTCCTACACGCGCGTAGGAAAAGGATGATTATTGTGTAGGATTTTCACAGGGTGAAACATCGAGATTTTAGTCTAACGTATTAATTAATAAGTGTTTAATCTGTAATCCTTTGGCGTGTTAAAGGAGAGTATTGAATAATAAACCAGTTGCCACGAACTCCGGATTTGCTACTCTAAGCTCAAATAATAATAGAATCTCCAGGGATTTGGAGAATAAGGAATAGTCCGGGATTGGACTACAAGGATGATACCCACAAGGAAGTAGGATCTGGCAAGGCTGCCAAAGGGAGATGCAGGAGCATGCAGGTTCCATGGATTGGGCACTAGCTGGATGCTGGTGCAGGGAGTTTGGGAAAGGCGGCTTTCGAGCCGCCTTTATTGTTTTTGGCCCCTGAATACCACTAACGTTTTAGATACTGCAGTTTATTTGGTTTTCCATCCCACTCTTTGGCATCCGCCGGGGCATCCTTCATTTCTGTTATCACTGGCCAGACTGCGGCCAACTCTGCATTTAAGGCGGTAAAATGTTGCTGATCATTGGGCACATCGTCTTCGGCGAAGATGGCCTCTGCCGGACATTCCGGTTCACACAGGGCGCAATCGATGCATTCATCTGGATCGATGACGAGAAAATTGGGTCCTTCATGAAAGCAATCCACCGGGCAGACTTCGACACAGTCTGTATATTTACACAGAATGCAATTATCGGTTACAACGAAGGTCATTTTCTGCTCCTTGCTTGATTAGTTGTCTATGCCGTTAACTCATGGCGTTTTTTAGTTTATACAGCAATTCCAGTGCCTGTTTCGGACTCAGTTCATCCGGTTCGATATCCTCCATCATTCTCTCTAGTGGATGGATAGTAAACAAGGGGATTTGTGATTCTGTCACGAGCGGTAATACAGCTTGTGTTTGTTCTAATTGCTGCAATTTCTGTTTTGCCTGTTGGATTACCTTGGTAGGTACACCTGCCAAACTTGCCACATGCAGACCATAACTTTGATTGGCGGCGCCCTGTTTAACACTATGCAAAAAGACGATGCGCTCATTGTGCTCAACGGCATCCAGGTGGACATTAACCGCACGTGGGAACTGCTCTGGCAGGGCGGTCATCTCAAAGTAGTGGGTGGCAAACAGGGTATAGGCATGAATGTGTTCGGCCAGCTCGCAAGCACTGGCCCAGGCCAGGGAGAGTCCGTCGAAGGTACTGGTACCCCGGCCAATCTCATCCATGAGTACCAGACTGTTACTGCTGGCGTTATTGAGGATATTGGCGGTTTCGGTCATCTCTACCATGAAGGTGGAGCGACCACTGGCCAGATCATCCGAGGCCCCTATGCGGGTGAATATACGATCTATCGGACCTAGTGTGGCAGCATCGGCGGGGACAAAGCTGCCGATATAGGCCATTAGGCTAATCAACGCCACTTGACGCATATAGGTCGATTTACCGCCCATATTGGGGCCGGTAATGATAAGCATCTTGGTGTTTTCATCCAGCTGGATGTCATTGGGGGTAAAGGGGGCCTTCTGTATCGCCTCGACCACAGGGTGTCGTCCTGCCTCAATATGCAGTCCCGGCTCCTCGATCAAGCTGGGTTGTACATAGTTCTGGCTGTCGGCACGTTCGGCAAAATTACTCAGTACATCGGCCTCGGCCAGTGCGCCAGCACATTGTTGTAGTGGAGCAAGTTCTTCGGCCAGACTATCCAGTAATCGCCCATAGAGTTGTTTCTCCAGTGTCAGTGCCTTGTCCTGGGCACTAAGCGCCTTCTCCTCGAAGCTTTTCAACTCCGGGATGATGTAGCGTTCAGAGGCCTTCAGGGTTTGGCGGCGTACGTAGTCATCAGGCACCTTCTCAGAGTGCAGGCGAGACACCTCGATATAGTAACCATGCACCCGGTTAAAGCTGACCTTAAGGGTACTGATGCCAGTGCGTTCCTTCTCTCTCTGCTCCAGTTGTCGCAGATATTCATCGGCGTTGTCCCTTAGACCGCGCAGTTCATCCAGTTCTTTGTTATAACCGTCGGCGATAACACCGCCGTCACGGATCAAAAGTGGTGGGCTTTCTACCACCGCCTCCTGTAGTAAGTGCAACAGCTGGGGGAATTCACCTAGCTGTTCGTGCAGGGTTTGCAGGCGTGGAGAGTCCAGCTTGGCAAGTTGTTGCCGTAGCTGGGGCAATAATCCAAGGGTCTGGCGTAATTGCACCAAATCACGTGGACGTGCACTGCGCAGAGCAATACGGGTAAGGATGCGTTCAATGTCACCGCTGCTCCGTAGTAGTGTGTGCAGATCCTGATAGTGCAGATCATCCAACAGGGTTTGCACAGCATGCAGTCGTCGCTGCAGGCGTATGCGATCCCGTAACGGTCGGTGTAACCAGCGTCGTAACATACGGCTGCCCATGGCGGTTGCGGTGTGATCGAGGATGGCGCTAAGGGTGTGCTCGCTGTTCCCTGCCAGGCTGGCATCCAGCTCCAGGTTGCGACGACTGGCAGCATCCAGCAACACCGTATCATCACGTAATTCGGTTTTCATACTGCGAATATGTGCCAACTGGCAGCGTTGGGTATCCTGGACATAGTGCAGCAGTGCCCCGGCAGCGCTAATGGCCAGGGGCAGATGGGCACAGCCAAAACCACCAAGCTCAAGGGTTTGAAAGTGTTGGGTTAATAGTCTTAGGGCATTTTCATATTCAAAATTCCAGGGCACCTGCCGACGCAGACCTTGGCGTTCCTCCAATCGTTCTGCCAGAGAGGAGGATTCCGCTACCAGCAGTTCAACGGGTCTTAGACGTTCCAGCTCTGCAAATAGGGCCTCATCGCCATGAAACTGCATCACCTGAAAACGACCACTGCCCATATCCAGCCAGGCCAGACCGTAATCATCAGCCAGCTGAACCAGTGCCACCAGCAGATTATCGTGGCGGTCCTCTAACAAGGCTTCTTCACTAACGGTCCCCGGGGTCACGATACGAACCACTTTGCGTTCGACTAGTCCCTTGGACAGAGCCGGATCACTGACCTGTTCGCAGATGGCGACAGATTCGCCCAGTTTTATCAACCGCGCCAGATAGTTGTCGACGGCATGGTAAGGCACGCCCGCCATAGGGATGGGTTCTCCGGCTGACGAGCCACGCTGGGTAAGGGAGATATCCAGCAGTTTGGCGGCGCGCCTGGCATCATCGTAAAATAACTCGTAGAAGTCTCCCATACGGAAGAACATGAGGATGTCCGGGTTCTCGGCTTTGAGACGCAGGTATTGCTGCATCAAGGGGGTATGCGGGGCTGCTGGTTGTTTTGCCTGGTTCATTGCTAGGAAGTTTATCGAATTTTCTACAGCGTGTCGTGGTTCTCGATGTATTCTAGATTGCAGACTTGGCTTGCATAAACCGATATGGTTTGATAACCCATGTATATCTACAAACGAGGAGTGAACACTACATGCTCAGCAGAACTGAACAGAGTGAGAAACGTGATTTTATTCGTATGGCGGTCGACTGTGATGTCTTTTATCGAAAGGAGGAGGGGGCGGCTGAGAAGCAGGGGGCAGGTCGGAACCTGAGTGCCAATGGTATCTTGTTTGAGTCTGATGAGAATTATGCAGAGGGTAGCCGATTGTTTCTGCGCGTAATGCCGCGTAATAGTTTGACTCCGCCACTGGAGATGCAGGTGGAGGTGGTACGCGCGGATGATATGGGCGAAAATTATCTGGTCGCCTGTAGGGCGCTCACATCGTAAGCCACCATGGCGGATGATTTGAACACACTGGCCTTTGAGCTGGGTGAGCGTTTAAAAAGCAAACAGATGATGATGGCGGTTGCCGAGTCCTGTACCGGGGGTTGGGTGGCCAAGGTCATCACCGATGTGCCCGGCAGCTCGCACTGGTTTGAGCGAGGTTTTGTTACCTATACCAATAGCGCCAAACAGGAGATGTTAGGGGTAATAGCCAAAACCCTGGAACAGTTTGGGGCCGTTAGTCTGGAAACGGCTACAGAGATGGCGCTTGGTGCGGTCACGAATAGCCATGCCCAGGTGGCGGTGGCCATTAGTGGTATCGCCGGTCCTGGAGGTGGCAGTGATGACAAACCCGTGGGGACGGTGTGTCTGGCCTGGGCCGGTTTGGCTCAATCAAGTGCCTGTCGCCGGCAGTTTAGCGGTGATCGTGAAGCGGTGCGTAGACAGGCGGTTGCCGCAGCCCTTACTGGCCTGAACGAGTACCTGTTGCAGTATGGCTGAATCATACCGTTTGTTTCTTGCCTTGTGGCCGGACGAGCGGGTACGGGCGCAGCTTACTGCCTACCTTAAACTAGCCTCAAAAACATCCCTCCATGCTAAGCCTGTGGCTGCTGAAAACCTGCATATTACCTTGCGCTACATCGGCTCGGTGGATGCGCAGCAGTTGGCATGTATACGCAGTGTTGCGGCGAAGATTCCAATGAACCCGTTTGCGTTGCAGCTGGATCATCAAGGCTATTGGCGCCGTCCTCAAGTGGCCTGGTTAGGCTGTCACCATGTACCTGAGGCATTAAAACAACTGGTGCATGAGATAGAATCGGCCCTGATGGGCTGTGGAATTGAATCAGAGCCGAGGCCGTATGTGCCGCATTTGACCCTTCTGCGTAAACTTAAGTACTTCCCTGTTAAGGATATCCCGCCTATCCACTGGTCAGCTGGCTCATTTGTCCTGGTCCTTTCCGAGAGCGCTCCTGAGGGTGTGCAATACAGTGTTCTTAATCGCTGGCCCTAATATCACTTTTTCTTTGCACAAATGGCTGGCGGGGCTAGGAGAGTAAGGGTCATGTATGAAATAATCAGCGGTTCATATACTTCGGTGACACAGGGAGGGGGGAGTGTCACGGTTCCATTCCTCATTGGAGAAAGAAAAATGGATGAGAACAAGAAAAAGGCCCTAAGTGCGGCGCTCGGTCAGATAGAGAAGCAGTTTGGTAAAGGTTCCGTCATGCGTATGGGTGACGTGGGTGCGATACGTGATATCGAGGCCATCTCTACCGGCTCTATCGGTTTGGATGTGGCTCTGGGCATAGGCGGTTTACCTCGTGGCCGTGTGGTGGAGGTCTACGGTCCGGAGTCTTCCGGAAAGACCACGCTTACCCTGCAGGTGATTGCCGAGGCACAAAAGCTGGGTGGCACCTGTGCCTTTGTGGATGCCGAGCACGCACTGGACCCGGTGTACGCCGAGAAATTGGGCGTCAACGTCGATGAGCTACTGGTATCACAGCCGGATACCGGTGAACAGGCGCTGGAGATCACCGATATGCTGGTACGCTCCAGCGCTGTGGACGTGGTGGTGATCGACTCTGTGGCGGCGCTGACACCCAAGGCAGAGATCGAAGGCGACATGGGCGATACTCATGTGGGTCTACAGGCGCGTCTGATGTCACAGGCCTTGCGTAAGCTGACCGCCAACATCAAGCGTTCCAATACCCTGGTGATCTTTATCAACCAGATCCGCATGAAGATCGGTGTGATGTTCGGCAATCCCGAGACCACCACCGGTGGTAATGCACTGAAATTCTACTCGTCTGTACGTCTGGACATTCGTCGTACGGGTGCCATCAAAAAGGGTGATGAGATAACCGGCAACGAAACCAAGGTGAAGGTGGTTAAGAACAAGGTGGCACCACCGTTCAAGATTGCGCACTTCGATATCCTCTATGGTGAGGGCATCTCGCGTGAAGGAGAGATCATCGATATCGGCGTACAGTTGAATCTGATAGATAAGTCAGGTGCCTGGTACAGCTATAACGGCGAACGTATTGGCCAGGGTAAGGACAATGTGCGTAATTATCTCAAGGAACACCCCCAGATGTCGCAAGAGATCGAGGGCCTGATTCGAGCTCAGCTGTTGGATCTCGATACAAAGCCCGAGACTGAGAATGTAAAAGCCAAGGCAACCAAGCCGGCAAAGGAAGAAGCCAAGCCGGCTGAAGATACGGAATCTACAGAACAAGCCTAAAGTCCTGTGGATAAAGAACTACAACCGCTTTATCAGCGGGCTATCAGACTACTTGCCAGCCGGGAACATTCCCGGCTGCAGTTGTTTAGGAAGCTAATAGATAAAGGCTTTGATAGTGAACAGGTAGACATAGTGCTAGATCTACTGGCACAGCAGAACCTGCAAAGCGATGAACGTTTCACTGAGGATTTTATTCACTCTCGCATCAATCGAGGACAGGGTCCGATACGTATCCAAGCGGAGTTGCGAGAGCGTGGTACCAGCGATGAGCTGATAAATGAATACCTGGATTTTTCCGATGCCACCTGGTCTGAGCTGGTGGATGAGGTCAGGCGTAAGCGATTTGGCCATGCGCTACCGGAGGAATACCAAACACGCGCGAAACAGGCGCGTTTTTTACAACACAGGGGGTTCACCTCGGAGCAGATTCGCCGGGCGTTGGGCCAGAGTGATTTTGATTAACCGGATGCCTCGGCATCACCAAAGACGAAGCAGAAGATGAAAAGCGCAGAGATTCGTAAGGCATTCCTGGATTACTTTAAAGACAAGGGACACGAGGTGGTGCACTCCTCCTCTTTGGTTCCGGCTGACGATCCCACCCTGTTATTCACTAATGCGGGAATGAACCAGTTTAAGGATGTCTTTCTCGGCTTCGACAAACGTCCCTACAGCCGTGCCACAAGCTCACAAAAATGTGTACGGGCCGGGGGTAAGCACAATGATCTGGAAAACGTAGGTTATACCGCCCGTCACCATACCTTCTTCGAAATGCTGGGCAATTTCAGCTTTGGTGATTATTTTAAACAGGACGCGATCCGCTATGCCTGGGAACTGCTTACTGTCGTCTTCGAGCTGCCCACGGAGAAGCTGTGGGTAACCATCTATGCCGAGGACGATGAGGCCTTTGATATCTGGACCAAGGAGATCGGTCTGAACCCTGAACGGGTGATCCGCATCGGTGATAATAAGGGGGCCCGTTATGCCTCCGACAACTTCTGGATGATGGGTGATACCGGTCCTTGCGGCCCCTGCACCGAGATATTCTATGATCACGGTGCCGAGATCCCCGGTGGTCTGCCAGGCACACCGGAAGAGGATGGCGATCGTTATATCGAGATCTGGAACAACGTCTTCATGCAATATAACCGTGATGAGCAGGGGGTCATGCACCCACTGCCCAAGCCTTCGGTGGACACCGGCATGGGTTTGGAGCGTATCTCCGCCATCCTGCAGGGGGGGCATTCCAACTATGATATCGACCTGTTCCAGACCCTGATCATGGCCGCTGCGCGTGAAACACAATGCCAGGACCTGGCGATCCCTTCACTGAAGGTCTTGGCGGACCATATCCGCGCCTGTTCTTTCCTCATTAGTGACGGTGTGATCCCCGGTAATGAGGGACGTGGTTACGTATTACGCCGCATCATCCGTCGAGCCATCCGTCATGGTTACAAGCTGGGGGCACGTAAGGCCTTCTTCCATAAGATGGTGCCAGATCTGGTGGCGGAAATGGGCGAGGCCTATCCCGAACTGGCCGAGAACCAGTCCCGTGTTACAGAGGTACTGAGACTGGAAGAGGAACGCTTCTTCGAGACCATCGAGCATGGTATGGGCATCCTCGAGTCTGAGCTGGCCGAGCTGGCGAAAAGTGGCGGCAAGACCTTTAACGGTGAGACCGCCTTCAAGCTGCACGATACCTACGGATTCCCGCTGGATCTGACTCAGGATGTCTGTCGCGAACATAATATGGGTGTCGATGAGGCTGCGTTTGACAAGGCCATGTCCCATCAGCGTGAGCAGGCCCGTGCCGCCGGTAAGTTCAAGATGTCGGTGGCGCTGGAGTATGCCGGTGTGCCCACTGAGTTTCATGGCTATGAGCAACTGGCGGTGGGAGAGACCACAGTTACCGCTCTGTACGTAGGCGGTAGTGCCGTGGATGAGATGCAGGCCGGTCAGGATGGTGTGATTGTGCTGGATACCACCCCGTTTTATGCCGAATCCGGTGGTCAGACCGGAGATAGCGGGGTACTGGAGTCTGCGGGTATCATTTTTGTTGTTGCCGATACACAGAAGATCCAGTCAGATGTATTCGGCCATCACGGTGAATTACTGTCTGGTAGTCTTAAGCTTGGCGATAAGCTCAGCGCTCAGGTAGACGGTGTACGCCGCGCCCGCATCATGCGCCATCACTCTGCTACCCATTTAATGCACAAGGCGCTAAAAGAGGTCCTCGGTGAGCACGTTCAGCAGAAAGGCTCACTAGTTGACGAAGACAAGACCCGTTTCGATTTTGCCCATAACGCGCCGATGAGCAACGATGAGCTCCGACGCGTCGAGGCCTTGGTTAATGCAGAGATCCTCACCAATGCAGAGACCCAGACCCGAGTTGTCTCCATCGATGATGCGCAGAAGATGGGGGCGATGATGCTATTCGGCGAGAAATACGGTGATAGCGTACGTGTGCTGGATGTGGGTAGTTCTCGTGAATTATGTGGTGGTACCCATGTCACTCGTAGTGGCGATATCGGTCTGTTCAAAATCGCCATGGAGGTTGGTGTGGCTGCCGGGATTCGACGTATAGAGGCGGTCTGTGGTGACCGTGCCCTGGACCGCATCCAGCAACAGCAGGACATACTCGAGCAGGCTGCCAGCACCCTGAAGGTTCCAGCGGTCGAGTTACCCACAAAATTGGCCCAGACTATGGATAGTGTAAAGGCACTGGAAAAAGAATTGTCACGTCTGAAGGCCAAATTGGCCTCCAGCGCTGGCAGTGACCTGGCTTCTCAGGCGCAGGAGATCGGTGGAATCAAGGTTCTGGCAGCGAAGCTGGATGGGGTCGATGTGGAAGGCCTGCGTAGCACCCTGGATCAGCTGAAAGCCAAGCTGGGTACTGCTGCTATCATCCTGGGTAGTAGCCATGGCAATAAGGTCAGCCTGGTGGCCGGGGTGACCAAGGATGCCACGGACCGCATCAAAGCCGGTGAGTTGGTTAATAGCGTCGCCCAACAGGTGGGCGGAAAAGGTGGTGGTAGACCAGATATGGCCCAGGCCGGTGGCAGTGAACCGGCCAAGCTGGATGGTGCCCTGGCAGGGGTCGCCAAATGGGTCGAGC
>JAOUJT010000183.1 GCA_029883105.1 Gammaproteobacteria bacterium | reverse complement strand
TTCGAACTTCAGTGGCCGGTTGTCCAGCGCCGAAGGCAGGCGGAAGCCGTACTCCACCAGATTCTCTTTACGTGAGCGGTCCCCCTTGTACATGGCACCCACCTGGGGGATGGTCACATGCGACTCGTCGATGACGATCAGGGCCCCTTCGGGCAGGTAGTCCATCAGGGTCGGTGGGGGCGCGCCCGGCGTACGTCCGGACAGATAGCGGGAATAGTTTTCAATCCCGGAGCAATAGCCCAGCTCCACCATCATCTCGATGTCGTAACGGGTACGCTCTTCCAGGCGCTGGGCCTCCACCAGTCTATTGTGCTCACGCAGTTGTGCCAGCCTGGCCTTCAGCTCTACTTTAATATGGTCGATGGCACCGAGGATGGTCTCGCGCGGCGTCACATAGTGGGTCTTGGGATAGATGGTCAGACGCGGCACCTTACGCAACACCTCACCGGTGAGTGGGTCGAAATAGGCCAGCGACTCGATTTCATCATCAAACAGCTCGATGCGTACCGCCTCGCTGGCAGATTCTGCCGGGTAGACGTCGATGATCTCGCCCCGCACCCGGTAATTACCACGATGTAGCTCTACGTCATTACGTTTATATTGCAGCTCTGCCAGTCGATGCAGGATCTTGCGCTGGTCAATGGTGTCGCCTCGATCCAGATGCAACATCATGCTCATATAGGATTTGGGATCACCCAGGCCGTAGATGGCCGATACGGTGGCGACAATGATGCAGTCCTTGCGCTCAAGGATCGCCTTGGTGGCCGACAGACGCATCTGCTCGATGTGTTCGTTGATGGAGGCATCCTTCTCGATGAAGGTGTCCGAGGAAGGCACATAGGCCTCTGGCTGATAATAATCGTAATAGGAGACGAAGTACTCCACCGAATTGTTGGGGAAGAACTCCTTCATCTCACCATAGAGTTGCGCCGCCAGGGTCTTGTTGTGGGCAAGGATGATGGTGGCGCGCTGCACATGCTGGATCACATTGGCTATAGTGAAGGTCTTGCCACTGCCGGTTACCCCCAACAGGGTTTGACTGACCAGACCATCCTCCAAACCTTCTATCAGGGTCTGAATCGCAGCAGGTTGATCGCCGGCGGGCTCAAATTCGGAATTTAATTCAAAAGTTCGGTGCATTTCGACTCAAAGGGGATTTAGTAAAAACTCAGCATCAAGTATATTACACCAGTTTTCGGCCTGACTTGAATGATTAAGGAACTTAAGAAGTTGGAAATCAAACTCTCCCAGCGTGTACAGAATATTAAACCCTCTCCCACCCTGGCTGTAACGGCCCAGGCCAAGGCCCTCAAGGCCGAGGGGAAAGATATTATTGGTCTGGGTGCCGGTGAACCGGATTTTGATACCCCGGATCACATCAAGGCCGCAGCGATAGAGGCCATCAACTCAGGCTTTACTAAATACACCGCGGTAGATGGTACCCCGGAACTGAAGCGCGCAGTGATCAACAAGTTCAAGCGCGATAACGGACTGGAGTACGGCCCCGATCAGGTTCTGGTCTCCTGTGGTGGCAAGCAGAGCTTCTTTAACATGGTCGAGGCGCTGCTCAATCCCGGTGATGAGGTGATCATCCCTGCGCCCTATTGGGTCTCCTATCCCGATATGGTGATCCTGGCCGAAGGCACACCGGTGATCATCGCTGCGGGTATGCAACAGGATTTCAAGATCACCCCACAACAACTGGAAGCGGCCATTACCCCCAATACCCGTCTGGTGGTATTAAACAGCCCTTCCAACCCGACGGGGGTCGCCTACAGCCGTGCAGAGTTTGAGGCCATAGGCGAGGTTCTGCTACGCCATCCCCATGTACTGGTTGCCAGTGATGACATCTATGAACATATCCTCTGGACCGAAGCGCCCTTCGTCAATATCCTCATGGCCTGCCCCGAGTTGTATGATCGCTGCATCGTATTGAATGGCGTATCCAAGGCCTACTCCATGACCGGTTGGCGTATCGGCTACGCTGCGGGTCCACAGAAGCTTATCGGCGCGATGAAGAAGATCCAGTCGCAGAGTACCTCCAACCCCACATCCATTTCGCAGGTGGCCTCACAAGCCGCGTTGGAAGGTGATCAGTCCTGCATCCAGGAGATGCTGACGGCCTTTAAACAACGTCATGACTATGTGGTGGAGACCCTGAATAAAATGGACGGGGTGACCTGTCTGCCTTCTCAAGGTGCTTTCTACTCCTTCCCGGACATGTCCCACGTCATCGCCCGTCTGGACGGGGTAAACAATGATGTAGAACTGGCGGAATACCTGCTGAACAAGGCCGAGGTGGCCCTGGTACCTGGCTCAGCCTTTGGTGCCGAAGGCTATATGCGCCTCTCCTTCGCCACCAGCATGGAAAACCTGCAAACGGCACTGGCGCGTATTGCCGCAGCCATCTAAAAAGCTGAGTTTTCAGCTTGCGGTTCACAGTTTTCAGCACATACCTTTACAAGGTATTCCTAAGATAGGGCGGCCACAGGCCGCCCTATAATGCTATGCTCTAAACTGGATACCGCGAACTGAAGACTTATACCGTGCACCTTTTACCTGGCCCCTCTAACAAAGGTATGACCCTACCAGAACTACTGGTGGTATTGGCTATCCTCGCCATTACCGTCACCAGTATCGGCCCCAGCCTGTTTGGTGCCATGGAAGACAACCGGCTGGCCAGCTACACCGATAAGCTGAAGATGGACATGAAACTGGCCAGGCAGGAGGCCATCCTGCGCGGACATCGGGTGATCATCTGCCCTACCGCCGCCAACGATAGCTCCGCCTGTATAAATGACGATTCCTGGGCGAATGGCTGGATGACGTTTGCGGATGCGGATAACTCTGGCGATCCCACCAGTCAAGCTCAGGATCTTATTCAAGTACAAGATCCCATCCCGGCATCGGTCGATATCATCTCCCACTTTGCATTAGGAGCCAAAAAGATCATCTATACCCCGGATGGGCGTTCACATATCGGTGGCAACTTTGAAGTGAAATCCACCAGCTCGTATGACAGTGCACGTACACGCAAACTACAATGGAGCAATTTTCGTCATCCTACGGTCAGTTATTATTAACGAACAAACTAATCTGAATTTCCTCGCAATTACTACTTGACCGTTTTTAGTCTCATCAGTATTATACGCCCGACTTATCGATTCCTCAGTAGTTCAGTTGGTAGAACACCGGACTGTTAATCCGTATGTCGCTGGTTCGAGTCCAGCCTGAGGAGCCATTTAAAAATAGCCGACACCTTTGTCGGTTTTTTAATGTCTGTGAGTTTCATGGATTCTAGGACTCTCACCTCCTGGTTGTCACACTACCGTGTGACCCACTTCGCCTGCGGCGAGAGTGGTCGAGTCCAGCCTGAGGAGCCATTTAAGATAACCAACTTCGAGTTGGTTTTTTTGTGCCCGTAGAATTTGCGGGCTCGAGGACTCAAACCTCCTGGTTACCGCGCTGTCGCGCGTTCGATTTCGCCTGCGGCGAGAATCGTCGAGTCCAGCCTGAGAATCCGATTAATAAAGCCGACATATAATCCAATGCTGTTCAGTTAAGCGTTGAATGACACGAACAGCAGGATCAGAATCCAGTATCACCACCATGGATAGCGGATTTTTATCTCCTTTTAAAACCATTTTCACCACATAGGTCGGCCCGTGGCCGACATGCGGTTGTATATAAATCAGCAAGGCGCGCATGGCACGCCCTATAATTGGATATCGTTTTCCATGGAGTGTAATTCGCTTATTGTGTCCTATGCCTGCTTTCCCAGAACATAATCAATGTATCCAATATCCATCCCTATATAGCTGGTCCGAGTCCAGCCTGAGGAGCCATTAATATTAAAGCCGACACCTTTGTCGGTTTTTTGTGTCTGAAAAAACAGATTGCATGTCACAAGGTTCAAGTAAAAAGCCTCCCGCGTTCATGCTTCCTTGTCCCCCTGAACCTTGTGCCATTTGTCCTGATTCCTGTTTACGTCTAACTGTAAACTACCTACTCCTTTGTATACTCTGAATATTGAGGCCCGAGCCTGAATCCTGAACCTTATACCTGCTTCACCTCCCCTCTGTTAGACTATACACATCGCACTATCAATACATATAGGAATAATAATGGCTGAACTAACCATAGTCATCGATGAACTCATGCAATCCAGTGGCGTCGGTTTTGGAACCAGTGGTGCCCGCGGTAAGGTAGAGGATATGACGGACAAGGTCTGTTATGTCTATACCCTGGCGTTTATCCAACACTTGACGCAAATAAAAGAACTTTCAGTCGGCTCCAACATCGCTATCGCTGGCGACTATCGTCCCAGTACCAAACGCATTATGAACGCCGTAGCTGCTGCCATCAGTGATGCTGGATTTAAAGTAATTAATTGCGGCACCATCGCGTCTCCGACAGTTGCAGCCTTTGGCATAGCAAATCATATCCCTAGCATTATGGTTACCGGCAGTCACATACCGGATGATCGTAATGGTATTAAATTTAACAAAGCCGATGGTGAGATCCTGAAAGAGGACGAGACGGGTATTAGAAACCAACAAGTAACACTCACCGATAAGCTGTTTGACAATGCGGGCCATTTCATTACCGCGCATGAGGCACCTCAAACAGATCCCCGAGCTTATGAGAGTTACTTGCGAAGATATCTCGACTTTTTCCCAACGAATTGTCTCAATGGTATGAATATCGGACTTTATGAGCACTCCACGGTGCTTCGTGAGGCCATGTACGACATTCTGATTGGACTGGGGGCAAAGGTTACCAAATTGGGGTTTAGCAATATCTTCATACCGGTGGACACCGAAGCGGTACGCGAAGAGGATATCCGTCTGGCCAGACAGTGGAGCAAGGAACACCAACTGGATGCTCTGGTTTCCGCCGATGGTGACGGTGATCGGCCATTGATCTCTGATGAGCATGGCGAGTGGATGCGTGGCGACATCGTCGGCATCCTAGCTGCCGATTATTTACATGCAGATATCATTGCCACCCCGGTCAGTTGTAACAGTGCGGTAGAAAAATCACAGCATTTCACCCAAGTATTGCGCACACGCATCGGCTCTCCCTATGTTATCGCCGCCATGCAGAGTGCAATGGCAAAGAGTAGTGATCAAACCATCGTTGGTTACGAGGCCAATGGCGGTTTTCTCACCCAAACAGTCATCAACACGGATGGCAGACAGCTTTCCCCTCTGCCCACACGTGACGCCATCCTGCCAATTATCGCGATTTTGGCGGCTAGCCGTGCACAGGAATGCGCTATTTCCAGCCTTCAAGCCGAATTACCTGCCCGCTATACATATAGTGATCGCCTAAAAGAATTCCCGACAGAGATCAGCCAAGCCAAACTGGCACCATTCACCATCAGAGATCAGCAACAGGCGCTCGAGCAGGTGAATATATTTCTGGGAGATGGCTTCACTCCTGCCGTAGGTATCGATAACACTGATGGTGTACGTATTATCCTGGAAAACGATGAAGTGATTCACATCCGTCCTTCTGGCAATGCACCTGAGCTACGCTGTTATACCGAGTCGGATAGTATGGCCAGTGCACAAAATCTGAACAAAGTGGCTATGGAACGCATAAAGAGTTGGCGGGAATAGTCGGATTCAAGGTTCAAGGTTCAAGGTTCAAGGTTCAAGGTTCAAGGTTCAAGGTTCAAGGTTCAAGCAAAGCCTAGACGCTCTGCTCTAACTTGCGCCTTGAGCCTTATACATTGTCCCACTCCTAACTGCTAAACTGATAACCGATAACT
>JAOUJT010000182.1 GCA_029883105.1 Gammaproteobacteria bacterium | reverse complement strand
AAGAACTTTCTACGCGCTATTCGTAAGCGGCCACTGACGCAGGAGATCCTTGCCTGGGAGATGATAGAGAGCAATGAACTGACCCGAGAGCTGGACAGTGTACGGGAAAGCCGCTCGATGCAGCTTATGCCACTACTTGCAGATCCCGAGAATTTTAGTCCGAACACTCTGGCCACCTCCGCCATTCTCGGAGCGGCAGTGAACTACCTGTGTAGTCGCTCACGGCACATACGATATTTCAATGGTATCGACTTGCACTCAGAGGCGGGGTGGAAGCAATTAGAAGAGACCATGGAACAGCTGATACGTTTAAGTGCGGAACCCTCTTTGTAGCATTTTTTTACCCATCAAGTCACCACTTAGTGACAAGGAGATGAACATGTTTGACCTTACGCATAAATACCGGACATTACTTGCGGTCCTGTTTTTAGGACCCCTGGGCTGTGCCAATCTGAGTCCCACACAAAGCGGATTTCTGACTGATTACCCAGCCATGCAAAATGACACCCCTCTACAGCGGTCGTTTCATGCCCCTGATCATAAACTGAGAGACTATACGCAACTTTCGATCGAACCAGTTCGGGTATTGGTAGCCGACGAGTCTCAACATAGTGAACAGCTTCATGCCCTCGCACAACGTTTCCATCTCTATTTACAGAATGATCTGCAGCCTCTCTTCCACCAAGGCTCAGCCACAAAACACAAAGATCTGCGTCTCACTGCGGCCATCACCGCTATCGATAGCTCCAGTTTTAATCTCAACCTGCTCAGCACTGTATTTCTTTTTGCTCCGCTAGACACCGGAGGTATAAGCGTAGAACTGGAGATACAGGATGTCGAAACAGGCGAAACCCTCTACACACAAACACGAAGTGTTAATGGCTCAATCATACAGTTTCGCGCCAGTTTTGAATCCTATGGCCACGCTGACATTGGTTTACAGACTATCAGCAAAGATCTGACAAAGATTGTTACGGAACCATATCCAGCTGCTCGGTTATTAAGCAGTACCTCACCATATAAAAAGGGAGTGTAACCATGCAACGTCGTGAATTTATACGCATCATCGGGGCAACAGGTAGTAGCTTAACACTACCTATAATATTGGGAGCCTGTGGTCATGCAGGTACCATTGGTAAGCACAAGACGACTCCGGAAAATCGTTCAGAGGATATACGTCTGCGTCTAATCTCATATGCCATCCTCGCCCCCAATGCCCACAACAAACAACCATGGTTGATTAAGCTGCAGAGCAAGCAGGGTTTTCTACTCTATGTTGATCAAGAGCGTCTGCTGCCAGAAACCGATCCTCAGGCCAGACAGATCCACATCTCACAGGGCACCTTCATTGAACATCTGGATATCGCAGCCAAGCAGTTCGGTTACCGCCTGGAGATCAACTATTTCCCTCAAGGGATGTATGCCAACAATGTGATCGAAAACAAAGCTGTTGCTGCCTTTCGCCTGCATAGAGATCATACTATCCAGCCTGATCCTCTTTTCGCCCATGTTGTCGCACGTCACAGCAATAAGCGCATCTACGATGACACAGCCATCGAAAACTCGATATTGGACGACTTGAGCACGATGCCACTTACGGGTGAGACACAACTACAACTGAGCAATCGCCAGCGGGACTTGCAGACACTACCCGGATTAATGAGTAGAGCAATGGCAATTGAAGTCAGCAATCATCATCGGCATATGGAAACCATAAAGATGTTTCGTTTTAATGATGAGGAAGTGAAACGCTATCGAGATGGCTTTGGTATTGGCCAAACCGGAAAGTCCGGGTTCAGTAAATGGCTGATTGAGTCACTGTTTATATCTCGAAATGATGCCAGCCAACCGGGATCTGCTTTCATACAACAATCCATCGATCTGACCAAACAACAGGCCGGATCGGCCCGAGCCTTTGGATGGTTAACCACTAAGGGAAATGAACGCCTTACTCAAGTGGTTTCAGGTCGTAACTATGCACGTATGAATCTACACACCCATGCAATAGGTCTTGCCATACATCCCATGAGTCAGATCCTCGAAGAGTATGAAGATATGGCGACGCTGAAAGAGGAATTTTATCAATACCTTAAGGTACCCAAAAGTCATACGCTACAAATGCTATTTCGCATTGGCTATGCCAAACCTGTGGAACATACACCACGTCGAAATATTAATGCATTATTAATATAGAAGCCTGTGTGGTTTCGAGATTAAGATGAGCTGTTACGTGAACATTCCGTAATAGTGGATCTTTGGCTATCTATATGCTTAATTGTTGTAGCGAAAAATACCAATCAGGGTTCTATTAATGATAAAAACCATCCTCCTGCCACTTTCTCTTCTACTACTTGGCTGCAATCCTGCAACAGAGCAGCATGAAGTTATTTGGAATCCTGATCTCACTCTGCCACATAACCAACTTAAACCGACCTCTATAGAGGCACTAAATCTAATGTTGGATGAGCGTTTCGATCAGGACGAGCATTCCGTATTCAGCATTGAAACCGAACAAGCTGGAACAAAGCGTTGGTTAAAACCAAAAAGCTGTCGTGACTATGTTGAATACAAGGTTCTCAATACCCGAAATATCCGTTTTACCCTTGCTGCAGTTTGGCAGGATTACTGTCGTGCTATGCAAGTGGCCGTGAATATGCAGCCTTATACAGACTCTTTTATCACCTTTAACCCCAAGGACTACTACACACTGTTGGCACCTATAGTACTGAGTGATTGTTGTGATGCCTGGCGTAATGCGCTCACGGGACTGGCAGAGGTAGGAGAGATTAAGTGTAAAGACAAATACAGTTGCAATGCCGAGAATAACTATTCTTCGTATGAGATCAATATAAACTCAATCGGTGATTATAATTCTGACGGCAAGGCAGATGTTTCACTACTGATCTCTGAAAATTATACGCAAGGGACCGGCATGAGCATGATTCACCTTATCGCTAGCCGTGATAATAAAGCCGGCAAACTCATTATCTTGGATTACTTTCCTAAGCCATCGCTTTAGTGACCATAATTCATAATCCAATAGCGAAAACACATAAATATTGATGGTACATATAATATTACGACTCTATCACTAAGCTGTTAACAACACATTATATTGTCTGTTATCTTGATTTAAATCAAAACACTCTATACTTCAGATACCAATTTCGGCAACTCTCATCTATCTTTAGCGGTAGATGCTGCTCTACATCAATAACACCTACCCAAGGTCTTAAGCAGGAGGCTCTCATGTATCTAGCACGTCTTATCCTCAGTTCTATAATATTACTGTTTGCTGTTACCGCATCAGCCTTCGAGGCGGGTGAAAGCGTACGCCTGCAGGGCAAGATAGATAGTGATACCTATGCTGCTGGCGGCACCATCTTCAGTTCCGCCGATGTCAACGGAGATCTGTTCGCTTCTGGCGGCACCATTATTGTCGATGGCAGTGTAGCCTCAGATGTGCTGATCATTGGCGGCGATATTACGATTTCTGCCACTATCGGCGATGACCTGCGTATCACCGCGGGTTCTGCGGTGCTTAATTCCAGCGTAAGCGGCGATCTGCTCTTTGCCGGCGGTCAACTTAGTCTGTCACCCAAGAATGTTGTACAGGGTCACAGCTGGCTGGCTGGGGGACAGTTGGACCTGGGCGGACAATTCCACAAAGGATTGAATGCTATTGCAGGTACGATCATCCTCTCCGGCCACATCCGTGGTGACGTAGAACTGGAGGCCGAGAGTATTCGTATCGGGTCAGACACCCGTATCGATGGAAGACTACTCTATCGTAGTCCTGTTGAGGCGACTATCCATCCCGATGCAAAGATACAGGGTGGTATTCACTATGAACCGAGCGAATTGAAACATACCGGTAACGGTTCGGGGATATTTGCCCTCTTCAGCCTGATGGTCTCTGCGCTGGTGTTCTATCTTTTGTTTTCTACTTACAGCAGTCGCTCGACTGAGTTGCTACGCAATGAGTATTGGAAGGGCCTTGGTTTTGGTCTCGTTGTTTTCCTGCTTCTGCCTTTTATCGCTTTCTTCTCCATGGGCATCGTCATCGGCTTATGGCTGGGGCTGATGTTACTGGCCGTGTATGCAATAGCACTGCTGGTGGGCTCTTTCCTCGGCATGATTTGCAGTGCTGAATTTATTGCCAGGCTCGTTCATTTTGACATCAGCACCACCGCCAGGCGATTGCTTTCCATCCTTGTTGCCTATGTTCTGCTTGGGCTATTGCAATACATCCCTGTCGTCGGTGAACTGGCCTGTTTTATTATTCTTCTCAGTGGCTTGGGTGCTGGCACTATTGTATTGTATCGTCAGTATCTCGTTACTGCCGAATAAGCAGTAGGAATATTGTCCAACATTTTTTATACGCAATTACCAATGCAACGAACATACTGGAGGCTCAAGATGGATGTTAAAGATGAAGTCAAAGAGATATTAGCGGATCTGAAACAACTGCGTGATGAACTAAAGCTACAACTGCACTTGGCCAAAGACGAGGTACGAGAGCAATGGGAGCCCGTAGAAAAGAAGTTTCAGAAATTTGAGGGACAGGCTGAACATGTCGGCTCTGCGGCAAAAGATGCCTCCACCGATGTTGTGGAAGCGGCGAAACTACTGGGTGAAGAGGTAAAAAAGGCCTTTACCAAGATACGTGACAGTCTGTAGTTACTCAGCAACACGTTACTAGCAGGCAGGCATTATACCCGGTGTATTCTAAACTATTCAGCGGCAAATCTTTCACTGGCTGTTCATAATGATTGCGCTGCTATGTATGCGCTAACTATTGTCAGCACAGGAATCCGTAACCTGAAGTTTGATAGGCATCTCGACAGTTGGTTGGGTATATATCAGTGCCTGGGTCTCTATCTGCCATCATCTTCTGGTATGGTTTGTCTGGCGCAGTGAATTGCATTACCGGTTTATCAGCCATACATTCGGCCTCTGGGGATTTAGACTATATGGCAGTTTGTTCTTCCTGTTATTCCTCGGCAGATTGCTTAGTCTAAGTTTGCTCGCAGTGTTCACGCCACAAACCTTGTCCGTTGATCTGCAGCTATTCAATTCCATCGCCTTAATCATATCCCTACCCGTAATCTATGCCTTCTATTCGATTCATCGTTATTTTGGCTTTAAACGTACACTGGGAATCGATCACGTCGAAGAAAATTGCCGTCATATGCCGCTAGAAAATCGAGGTGTTTTTCAATACACATCGAACGCGATGTAGAGTTTTGGCATCCTGTTCTTATGGCACTATTTAATCACATCTATGTATGTGGACATTACTACACACTTTAAAAACCGGACATGCAATTCCTCTATGGCCAGGTTCACACAAGCCTAAATCTTGGGGTGCTTATCCTTTGCTAACAGATAGACCTTCTCTTCTTCTCCATCCGGCAGGGTAAAGGCCAGTCTCACCGCCACCAGTTGCAGGTCCAGTTCATCCTCCGTCGTTCCATACATACGGTCACCCTCCACCGGTAGTCCGGTAGCAGACAAGTGGCGACGAATTTGATGTTTTCTGCCAGTCTCGATCATTACCTCCAACAAACTGCGATCTGTCTGCGCATCATAATTCAGCAGCGTAAATTTCGAGATGGCGAGCTTCTCGTCCAGCTCCGACTCTATACGCATAACCGCCTGAGGTGGTTGACCATGAACAATCACCTTGTACCGTTTATCTATCTGCCGTTGTTTAAACATCGCAGACAGTGTCGCCGCCATCTTCTTGCTATGGGCAATAAGTATCAGACCACTGGCGGCACGATCCAGG
>JAOUJT010000181.1 GCA_029883105.1 Gammaproteobacteria bacterium | reverse complement strand
TCGCCGGCTAAAATCTGTTCGAGAGTGACTATGCCGGAAGTGATCAGAGGCGTATCCCCACCTTCTCGGGTCTCGATATTCAAGCCGGTTATTTGAGCGGCATTGTTGGGAGTTACCGCAGAGCGGGTTAGGGCCACATAATTCTTAACCTTTTCATCTAACCCATGTCGCAAAGCAGGCACTTCACTGTAGTCGTATCTAAGCACTAAGTCGGTATCGCCCTCGATTGCCCCAAGCGCCCATGCATCCTGAAACCGCTTATACTCAGGTAGCATGGTATCTTCCCAAAATGCTCGCCGGGCCTCTCTTGGGTTAGAATACGTATTTCTGGTTAAGCCTAGAACAGTACCAACCACGGACGGGTGCATATCGAAAGCCATACAGATGCGGGCTTCATCTCTGAAGTCCAAAGACTGAAAAGCCATTTCGTTAAAAGTCAGCCCCATTTGCTGGTACTCAGTATCCATGTCGAGTACAGCTACATCCCATTGCTTACCAAATTCCCTACCGTACATTTCTCGCCAACGCTGCTTAATGCGCTCAATTTCAGTGTCGATCAATTTTTGCTTGGTCTTGATCAGTCCCGAAATGACACCGGAATTGTCGAAAAATGCTTTGATGAAGCCTGTGGACGCATTGTCAGTATCGACTACCCTAGCAGCTGCCAGCAAGGGCGGCACCCCTTCTCCAAGACCCTCAAATATGTCGCCAGGGTTGGCATACTTAATGTGGATGACCTGCTCGGGCCGCAAAGTCACTCTTCTTTCGGGTTGAGAAGCTACTCCCCCGTATCCCCATTTGTCGTAGACGTACCCTAGAAGCTCACCATCTAAAGACGGTACAGGTCGTATACGGTCAGGTCTTACGGGCCATAAAGCCGCAGGGATTGATCCTTTGCGGTTTTTAGTGATTTTGCCGTTTTCATCAAACAGGTCGGTGTCTTTAACGAAATAGCAATTGCCTGCCAGGTTGAGATATTTTATGCTTAACTCTTGCCATTGGAAGTACGACATATACTTATTAGGTTTGCGGGCCAGCCTTTGAAGCGGATGGTTCCTGGGAAGCTCATCGGCCACTTCGTTGTCGGTAGCAGTCACCCTCATGCCGGCCAGTCTTGCCATAGACGCCGTTTGAGCTTTCAGGTTGACACAGCGAAATACCAAAGTGTTTCTGAAATAGGCCTCGTCTATGTAATTCTGATAGTTGCGCTCAGTCCATTGCGGATTACTATTGAACGCAACAGGGAAGGAATAAGGGCCGGCTTTTTGCGCATATTGCACTAGGCCGCTCAACTTCTGTAAATATTGCCCAAATTCCCACGTTACTGTTTTGAGACCTAACATGGCCTATTCCTCGTCTTCGTCGTCCTTATCTTCGTGGTCGCCGTCGGTTTCTTCTTTCTTCTTAGGCTTTTTGCGTTTGCCCTTGTCGTCATCCTCGTCATCGTCATGCTCAGGCTTGCCGCAATTTTTCATATCCTCGATGTCTGGCAAATCAATGACGAAATCGAAGGTATCCTTCATCCCTACAAAATCGGCACCTTCAACCCAAGCTTCCCCGTCCCAAGAAATTTCCTTAACCTTGATACTGCCGACGGTTTCATAATCCCGGACAATCAGGCCGAGGCGCTGTTTCCCATCATCTTCCCAAGTGACGTATTTAGCGTCCTTTGGTTTGGGCTGTGTGAAATGCCCGGCCTTGACTTGCGATAATACCCAACTAGCTTCATGCACCTGCATAGTTAACCTCCTAACCAATTACGAAATTTCTATACGCATAAAAAGTTAATGCTAAAGACATAAAACGGTCAGGTGATCTGCCGATTGTTTTTCTTATGTCTCTAGTTGAATTGATCACTACATTTTTGCCTACTGTGAAATACTCAAAAGCTGCCCCCTCTTCTATGAGGTCTGGAGCGTCTGGTAACATAGCGTTAGGGTCTCTTTGGAGCCACAACGCCATAAGCCACAAAAGCTCATCTCTTACTGTCTTGAATTGGCCCACTTGTACCCCGTCCATAACAGGTGCGTATGTGGTCTTTTCTGAGACGATGATCTTTTGATACTTAATCGTTACTGGTTCACGGCGCTCCCTAACCGCTATCTCATTATGCTCTTGTAATAGCTCTGTCATGCGGCTGGCTACGCCTGCGCCTACGCCTATACCGTCAACATTGACGACTTCAACCCCGAAGTCCATAGAGTGTCTCCACCCATACCTTGCCCCTACATTAGGGTCTACTCCGTTCCAATCTATAAAATCTGAAACGTAGCCTCCAAACCTGGGAGTGAACACGTTTTCATCCAAACCTTCATCGGCAATATCCAAGCCACCCACACCCTTATTGTCGTACATCTCTCTAGCAACAGCAAGCGGATCTTCATGCATGCTGTCGAAGACTTTCTTTCTCTGTATAGCTCTCTCTATAATTTCCGGTGCTAATAATTGCCGGGTATTGGTCAGCCCATAGCGAGCAAGCGTAATATGGTACAACGGTGGTTTAGATACCTTTCTCCAAACCCCTCCTTGCAAGACTTCTGTGCCGGCTTGATTTTCCTCACCGTCCAGATACTCGGGCACTTTGAAATAGCGAGAAGGAACGCTAACACCCTGCTTTTCAGCTAGGGCTATTTCGTCTTCGTCAACAAGGTTAACGGGTACAGACCACGAAGAAATATTATCGACTGTGACTTGTCTTGTTACAGCCCCCGGAATATGCTCAATTGGGTATCCGTTTTTGTCGATGCCCCTTGGGCCTTTAACCACGTTAGGGTGATCGAAAGCTGTCATTTCTATAACGTTAGCCTCGCCAGCTCTTTCCATCTCGTATACCGGGCCTGAAGCAGAGCGAGGATTGAACAGCCCTACAAATCGGGCACGCCCTCCGGCCATACAAGTGCGGATACCCTCGAGTATTTCTGGATACTGCGAAAATACAGCGTCACACTCATCGACGATATACAAGATGCGCGGCGCGTGTTCCCCTGAAAATTTGGCTTGCCGTTCCTTTGGCTTGCCGGTAGTAGGGATAGTGTAAGCCTTAAAAAAATGGCGTTTAGTGCGTTCAATGCCTAAATAGTGGGTAAACCCTCCGTTCAGAAGGTCTACCCTCTTTTTAGTTTCTTGAGTGTTAGGGTCGTAATAAAAAATATGCTTTTCCACTTCGCCCCATACCAGCTTCAATTGCCTATGTTGGCCGGCTGGAGGCGCAGTCAGGATAACCTTAGTCTCCTCCGGGTGATTGAAAAACCAGAGGCCTATCATAGCGGCTGAAAAGCCTTTGCCTACAGCGTTAGCAGCTCTGAGCAGCGTGAATTTATTGTCTCTAACGCTTTCCATTGCTTCCCGCTGTTTAGGCGTGACAGTGTAGCAATTCAGCCTAAAATAGGCAAAACCCACCGGATCTTCCCAATACAACTCCGGTCGGTTCAAAGATAAGAGCTGTACCAACTCTTGTTTTTCTTCAGGGCTCAAATATGGCAAGATCTCCAAGATCCCGTCCATATCCAAGCCTGCAGCCTCTTGTAGTAGCGACATTTTAATCTTCCACTAAAGCCCCTTCTATCACCCCTACCTCCAAGCCTTCTTCTTTGCGATGCATGGCCGCTTGGAGCAAGTGCTGGATGCGGGCGGCCATTTGATTTTCTGTCAACTGAGCCTCAGGTGATAAAGACGGATCTTCAAAAGATAAAGCGTCAAGCTCAAACACCCTTAGCAGCTTGGCCTGGTAATTGAGAGCTTTGAGAGTGCGATCAAATGCGGCTCCGTCACCTTCCAAAGCCTTGGGCATGACCACCTCGAGCAATTGCTCAATTTTGGCCATTTGATCAGCCCAATAAGTGCGAACATAATCCTGAGTTTCCTCAGCCACCTTGTTAGTCGCAGCTTGAAAGTCTTTCCAGACAAATCTTTCATCATAGGTGTCGGGCAACATCTCTGGCCCGTACTCGGCAATGAGGGCGTTATAGATAGAGCGAAAAGATAGCCCCCGTGATCTGTGATAAGAGACGGCCATTTGTCTCATGTTCACGGGAAGTCTGTCTCCTGTCCTTGTTCTAGCCATGCAACTCTCCGCGTTTTAATTGCCTGATTTGATGCTCTACTCTGTCTAAGCGTTCTTCGTTTTCTACTATTTGCTTAAGCTCTTCGATTGCTTTCTGGACTTCAGTCACGGCCTGTGTCATAGTGCTTATGACTTGAATATTGGAGCGCATAGCCTCCAGATATTGGCCGTTCATAGATTCGATAGTGCTGGCGAAGCGGTCAGTTGTTTCTCGCCGCTCCTTATCATCAGCTCTTTTCCATAGCAGGACAATAAAGGCGAGTACTCCCCCTACACCCAACGAAACTAAATCCCCTGTGGGTATCCCCACTACATCCTCGACTTGCATAATGCCTATAGAACTATTTACGGCTACATGCGTAAAATAGCCTACCAGTAAACCTAAATTGCCTGCCCTTATCATATCACCCTACTTCGCATCAAGCTTATGGGCGATTTGCGTCAATACCCAAATGAGCCCGGGGATTAAACCAGACACAATAACCAAGACGTCTTGGGAAACGGCTAATTCTTCCAGTATCCGCAGGATTGCCCCATTAGTTAATAGATTGATCAGGTACGGGATGATCGTCGCTAAGACGGCATTAAACCATTGTTTCCGGGAAGGCGACATTTTTTGAAAATATCCGTTTCTTTCCTGCGCCCATGAAACGACAAAAGCATACACGACAATAACAAATAAAAATAGCGCCATTATTACCTCCAAGCTATAAAAGTAGTTAAGCTCATTATATCACACGCGTCCTGCAGCCTCAATCCCTCCAATAAACCGTATAAGCCGACCTCGTCTTTGAGATCGGCTTAGAAGCCTAGGTTAGAAACCTATTCTTTTTGGGTAGGCTTGGAAGTCATTAACGGGAGCATTATCGCTGTCTACCAATTGGACGTACTTGTTGAATAGCTCCAGATACATCCTTGCATCTGGAACCTTCATAAACATTTGCTTATACATGTCGATAATGTATTCGATCTGGTCATCGTCATCCAGAGAGCGAATAACATCCTGGTAGATAGCGGTCACGAACACAACCTGCTCGTTAGCCTTGATTGCCACCCTTGGGAGCTTCAGCCTATCGCCGGGCATTGACGAACCCTTTGGCTTGCCGCTCATTGAAAGGCGTATACCCCAAACCCGGCAAGATATACTTCACCACTAACTCTCTCAAGTCATCGTGAATGACGGCCCGCTTACCTGATCTCCTGGGAGCCTGCCATAGCCAACCATCCTCCTCTTTGGTGATTTCGGTGATCTTCTTAATGCCAAGATACAGCGCATAATTGTTACCGTGGTTCTGCACAAACAACCCTAGCCTAGTAAGCATCTCCAAGTCAGACCGCAGCTCGCCATCCTTCTCGATAGTCGTATCAATCAGCAAATGCGAGCCGAAAGCCTCTAGTGCCCCATCATCGTTCTTGTAAGCTAACACTGTCGCACCCGGCAAAATATCCTCGGCTGCCCGAATTGCGTTTGACGCCTCGTATTCGCTTACCCCCTGCACCTCGTGTGTCACAGACACTTCAATCGCATCACCTTTGTCAATAGTGTGCGTCGCAATACCTAACAAAATTCCACGTTGCATTTTTAGTCTCCTTATAAAACCTTGATGGTCGTTTTTGGGTGAGCCTTGCTCAATTCAACAGCTTCTAATAATTTGCCTGCCGTAGACACTCGCAATCTTTGCTCTCCGATGGTCATAGTCTCATACTCGTTAATCACGGCTAACAGCATAG
>JAOUJT010000268.1 GCA_029883105.1 Gammaproteobacteria bacterium | reverse complement strand
GATCATGGTCGCCATAGACGCTACGCATCTGTGCGGGCCAGGGGCGCTGCATCACCAGGGCACCTTCGGCCTCGGTCTCTTCGATCAATTTGCCGGTCTGTGCATCGACGATGCCGGGCAGGATACCAAGGAAGGGGCGGGTACAGGAGCCGGGCTTGAGTTTGGTGGCACCGGGCAGCGGGGTCAGCATGTGGCCGCCGGTTTCGGTCTGCCACCAGGTGTCGACAATGGGGCAACGCTCATCACCAACCACCTTGTGATACCACTCCCAGGCTTCAGGGTTGATGGGCTCACCGACGGTGCCCAGCAGACGCAGGGTCTTGCGTGAGGTCTTCTTCACCGGCTCATCGCCATCACGCATCAGTGCACGTATGGCAGTAGGTGCAGTATAGAAGACGGTCACACCATGCTTGTCGACCACATTCCAGAAACGTGAGGTGTCCGGGTAGTTGGGTACCGACTCGAAGAACAGGGTGGTGGCACCATTGGCCAGCGGTCCATAAAGCAGGTAGCTATGACCAGTGATCCAGCCCACATCGGCGGTACACCAGTAGATGTCACCCTCTTGCAGATCGAAGGTCAGCTTGGTGGTCATCATGGTGTAGAGGAGATAACCGCCGGTGGTGTGTAACACGCCCTTGGGGGTGCCGGTAGAACCGGAGGTGTAGAGGATGAACAGCGGATCTTCAGCATCCATCTCCTCGGCAGGACAATCCGCAGAGGCACCGGCCATCATCTCGTGATACCAGACATCAATCTTGTCGTTCCAGTTGATATCGCCACCGGTACGTTTCACTGTCAGCACGGTATGCACATTGGGGCAGTTGGCAATGGCCTCATCGACGTTGGCCTTTAGGGGAACCTTTTTGCTACCACGCAGGCCTTCATCGGCGGTGATCACTAGCTGGCAGTCGGAGTCGAGGATACGATCTTTCAGGGCACCGGGAGAGAAACCACCGAAGACTACAGAGTGGACGGCTCCAATGCGGGCGCAGGCCAGCATGGCATAACCCGCTTCGGGGATCATTGGCATGTAGATGCAGACACGATCGCCTTTTTTCACCCCACGTGCCTTTAGCACGTTGGACATTTTCGAGACTTCCTGATGCAGCTCGTTATAGGTGATCTTTTTGTCTTCGCTCGGCTCATCGCCTTCCCAGATGATGGCGACCTGATCTCCACGGCTTTCCAGATGACGGTCGATGCAGTTATAAGCTACGTTGAGCTTGCCGCCTTCGAACCATTTGATGTGCAGGTCCTTGGCATCATAGGACCAGTCCAGTACTGTGTCCCACTTTTTGAACCAGTGCAGATTCTTTTCTGCCTGTTCGGCCCAAAAGCCCTCAGGATCATCGATAGAGCGCTTATATTGCTCTTCGTACTGTGCCGCGTTGATGTTGGCTTTGGATGCAAAATCCGCAGGGACATCGTAGACCTTAACCTCTGACATCGAGTTTCCTCCGTTCAAAAAATCAGTAATGTGTTTATCGTCATCCAGATTAATTTATGTGTGTCTGGGTGACAGAATGTCGCTTAGTCGCATGCCTTGTGAGCCACCGGCCTGGTCGATCTGCACCAGGTACAGTTCAGCCGTGGCCAGGGCATCGCTTAAGGCGTTATGGGCCTGATAACGTGGTAAGCCCAATTCGGCTCGCAGGTTATGCAGGCGTAATTCATTTCCCTTGAAACTTTTGTGCTGCCGCTGGTAACGGCGGCGGGCCAGGTAGAGGGTATCGACCACCGGCACAATAAAGGGGCCGCCAAACAATCTGCGGCAGGCCTGATCAAGAAAACGCTGTTCCAGGCTGGAGTAGTGTACCAGCATCACCTTGCCTGCCAAGGCCTCAAGTAATTTTGTTAGCGCCTCACGCAGACTAACGCCTGCAGCCGAACGATCATCGGTAATACCATGTACCACGGCACTGGCCTCATCGATATCTGTATGTGAGCGAATCACCGTATGCTCCGCCGTACTTAGTTCTATCTGATTCTGTCGTATCTCCAGCTGACCAATACTTAAGATAGCATCTGTCTCATGCTTAAACCCTGTCGTTTCAAGATCCACAGAGAGCAACGCCAGTGTCTTCAGCGGGCATTTTTTACTCACAAAGCTCTGCTGGTAATAGTCTCTCAGCGGACTGTCTGCCAATGTTTTAAGCAGACGAATTCGCCTCTGTTCCTGAGTTAGCAACCATTCCAACATTAGTCTATATCACTAGCCGGAAATTGCTGTGCGATCAGTGCCTGTTGTCGCTGGATGAGCTTAAACACTGCCTTTAAATGGCTTCGCTCCAGACCACTGAGTTGCGCCGGATCAATGTCGTTGTCCAGCGCAAGACCCTGTTCGATCTGTAAGGCCTGATGTTGGGCTCGCAACGAGGTGAGAAGATGGTAACTGTCTATCAACTCATTCATGGCCTCAGTCGATAGGTGCTTGCCTGACTCACTGGCCGCGCGCAGTCGGTTAATGGTATTAGTGTTGCGCTTGCCCACACTCAACGAATAGAGGCGGGCGATAGAGAGTAGCGGCATTAGTCCCTGTGCCTTGATATCGAAAGTGTGTGCATGGGCCTCATCATGACGTAATACTAGCTCGCGAAAGAAACCCAATGGAACCTTGGCTTGCAGCACATGATGCGCCATTTGTTTAAGAAAGCGATGTTGACCGGAAGCTTTGTGGAAGACCACATGCGAAAGGCTGCGAAACAGAGACTTGCTGCCGCAGAGAAAGCGCATGTCAAAAAAATTGCACGACAACATCACGGCCTTTTTGCTCGGTGACTGAAACCAGTCGTCACAGGTCTGTAACCACTGCGCCGAGGTTTTGCGCCACTCTGCTGTGCTGGCCATGACACCGCCCGGACATTGTTGCAGGCCGATCTGTGCCAGACCATGGCAGACATAATCCGCCAGCGCCTTAAAGTAGTCTCCGTGTTGTCGCTCGTCATAACTATTATCAAGGATCAGGGCATTGTCCTGATCCGAGCTGAGGGTGAGTTCACGGCGTGCATGTGAACCCAACGCCATCCAGGAAAATTCGATGGGGCGCTTGCCCAGGCTCTGTTCCGCCAGTTCCAGCAGACGGATGGTAAAGGCATCGTAGACGGCACCCAGTACATGGCCGATCTGTACACCGCTACTACCCTGATTACTCATCTGCCGTAGCAGTTCGGGCAGTCGTTTGCCTATCTCAATCAACGCTTCGGTAGTATCGGCCCGATTGATGTCCGAGGCAATATAGACCGCATGGCTACGTTCGAAATGCAACACGTCGCTATGGGTCAAGAGGCCAATGATACGGGTCTCATCTACCACCGGAATATGGTGAATATTCAGACGGGTCATCACCAGTAAGGCCTCAAAGCCTACCGCATCGGCATGGATGGTGGTGACATCGGTGGTCATGATGCTACTCACATGGCGGGCACTGCTGATGCCCTGTGCCAGACAGCGTATGCGTAGATCACGATCCGTAAGAATGCCCTTGAGTTCTCCATCGTCGATGATCAATAGGGCCGAGACACGCTCCTCGGTCATCAGCGCAGCGGCATCACTGATGGAGGTCCGGCTACTGGCGGCGATAGGTTTACGACGGATGATCGCCGAGGTTTGGGTTTCCAGCAGACGTTGGTCTCCCAATTGATTTTGATGTACGGAGGAGAGTGCCTGTTTAAGTCGTGCGCGTATGGAACTGGAAAGTTGTCGGGCAAAGTCCGGGTTAGCCTTAACCAGCTGTGCGAGTACATCACAGGGGATCAGGTACAACAGACAGTCTTCGATGCTGCAACCAATAAGATCCTGTTCCGGGTTGTCTGCCTGGCACGGTGCCGAATAAAAATCGCCTTCGGCTATCTGTTCCAGCAACACCTGTTGCTGATTTCGAAGGGCAATAGCACCACTGCGCAACAGATAGAGACAATCCATTTCCACCTCAAGAGGAGGAAATGGATTGCCCCTA
>JAOUJT010000015.1 GCA_029883105.1 Gammaproteobacteria bacterium | reverse complement strand
AATACCTGCAGAACTTAAAGCTGAGTGCCAGGACCCCTATGGCGTCCGCGCACTGATGTATGCATTGCTACTGCATCCATCCGCAGCGGAACAGAGTAAACAATGCTTATTGTTGGAAGAACTGATCGATGCAGAGTTGTATAAAAAGGTAATGGCGCTGGCTCCCCTCACCGTGAAGCTTGAGAAAAAACTGCGCCTGCCCATGATTGATCTGTCCATACCGGCATTACGTGAATTATCCTTGCCACAATATGTATCGTTTAAGTCAGTGTTATCGGCGCTGATTCGTGCAGATAACAAGACAGATTTTTCTGAGTGGGTGGTGCAAAGAGTGTTGATTCAATACATGGACGAGATCCATGGTCTGCGAAAGCGTTCGCGGCCCATTTATTCCCATCTACGCCATGTTCAGAAAGAAGTTGAATTATTGATGACTGTCGTTGCTTATACCGAGCACAGTAAAGATCTTGCCGCAGAAAGTGCGTTTTCCGCAGGGAGAAGGGGGATTGATAGCGTAATACAGAATATGATCCCAAGAGGTAATATGTCGCTGGCAGATATAGATAAGGCGGTGGATAAAATTGACAAACTTACGCCAAAGCTAAAGCAAAACATATTAATGTCACTAGCTGCATGTGTGACGGCAGACGATCATGTTACGGTATCAGGAGCGGAATTATTACGCGCCATTTCTGCAAGTATTAATTGTCCTATGCCACCAATCATTAAATGCGCCTAAGCCGGATGGTTGACTTGTTATAGGAAATAGAAATGTATGTTATATTTTATTGGGTGGTAGCGAATGATGGTGATGTATGACTGAGCATAATGACTTTCTCGAAGGGCTGAATGAGCATATACCATTACGTGAAAAGCTTATTGCCGCTCATGAATCCATGGCTGATTTGTTTCCCTATATCGTCCGTATTGCTGTAACCCTCTATGATTCCAAATCGGGTATGCTTAAGACTTATTTACACAGCAGTGGTGACGATAATCCACTGGAACACTACCAGGCCTCACTGGAGGATGCACCGTCATTGAAGGCCATACTGGACAAGGGCCTGCCGCGCGTTATCAACAATATGCTTACCTTTGAGAACCGTGAAAATGAACATGTCAAAAGGATAGGGCGTCAGGGATACGCAGCCAGTTACACCTTGCCGATGTTCAATAATGGGGTTTTTTTCGGTTTTATCTTTTTTAACTCCAATGAGCCTGATGTGTTTGTCGAATCGGTATTACGTCAGATCGATATATATGGCCATATGATCTCCCTCATGGTTATCAATGAACTGGCCTCTATCCATACCCTGGCAGCTGCTGTTAAAACCACAGGCAGTATTGTCCATGTGCGTGATCCGGAAACAGGTAGTCATCTGGATCGCATGTCTCGTTACAGTCGCTTGATCGCTACTGCCCTGGCGGATAAATATCAACTGGACGACAACTATATCGAACATGTCTTTATGTTCTCGCCACTACATGATATCGGCAAGATAGGTATCCCGGACAATATCCTGCTTAAGCCCGACAGACTCACCACGGATGAGAAGCAGATAATGCAAACCCATGCCCGCAAGGGCCGGGAGATAATCGATAATCTGTTGTTGAACTTTGGTCTGGAAAACGTTGAACACATGGCGGTATTGAGAAATATTGCTGAGTTTCATCACGAGGCGGTAAATGGCTGCGGTTATCCCAATGGGATTAGGGGTGCAGAGATCCCTCTGGAGGCTCGCATCGTCGCCGTTGCGGATGTATTCGATGCACTGACCAGTATCCGACCATACAAAGCTGCCTGGGATAACGACACAGCGATCAATACACTAAAGAAACTGGCGGGTGAAACCCTGGATCAGGACTGCGTCAATGCCTTACTGGAGAATATGGATCAGGTCCTGGAGATACAGGCACAGTTTGGTGAGAATGTTTTTGGCTAGCCCATATCCCTGTTTCTGAACGGCTAAGACCTCCTGTCTTGCCTGCATCAAATGCTGTTAGATTTAGCTCTCAGTGCATCACTTCAGCCTGATAAGGATGTACAGACTTGTAAATATTTGTGTGTACGATGAGCACATTAGTGGCCGATGAGGTACGAGCGTTAGCATATCGTATCCAGCAAACTACTCAGGAGATAGAGACTATGGTGCAAGGCATACAGGAAGGCACCAGTAATGTTGTAACCGCCATGCAAGAAGGCATGAGTGAAACAGAGCGCAGTGTTCACTATGTAAAGGAAACCGGTACCGTGTTTGAACGCATACTGCATTCAGTCAAACAGATATCGGATATGAATAGTCAGATCGCCAGCTCCGTCGAGGAACAGATAGCGGTGATAGAAGAGATCAATCGTAATACCGTAAATATTACCCAGATTGGAGAAGAGAGCCTGAAAGGAGCAGAACAGAGTGTGATCTCCACCAACGAGCTGGCACAAATGGTACAGGGTGTGAGTGAGATTGTTGGCAGGTTTAGAATGGCGGGTTAATAATGCCTGCTTACGTCGGCATGACAAGAACAGGAGACGGGCAGAGTGTTTGTCATTCCGACCAACGGGAGGGATCCTAAGATGCCTCCTTACGTCGGCATGACAAGAACAAGAGACGGGCAGAGTGTTTGTTATTCCGACCAGAGGGAGGGATCTAAGATGCCTCCTTCGTCGGCATGACAAGAACAAGAGACGGGCAGAGCATTTGTCATTCCGACCAACGGGAGGAATCTAAAGATGCCTCCTTCGTCGGCATGACAAGAACAGGAGACGGGCAGAGTGTTTGTCATTCCGACCAGCGGGAGGAATCTAAGATGCCTCCTTCGTCGACATGACACAAAAGTGTTACGGTACTACTCTTGTCATTTCGACCAACGGGAGAAATCTTAAAGAGACAAAATGCGTCGTCACAACGGTTAACTATCAAATAACTACTTGGACAAGGAGTGTCTATGGAAAAGCAATATTATGTTTATATTCTCACCAACTGGAATAATAAGGTAATGTATGTTGGTGTAACGAATAATCTGGCACGCAGAGTTTATGAGCATAAAAATAAGCTCGTTGATGGTTTTACGAATAAATACAACATAAATAAATTGGTATATTACGAGCAGACTACGGATGTCAATTCAGCAATTTCTCGCGAGAAGCAGATTAAAGGGTGGCGTCGGGAAAAGAAGGATGCATTGGTGTTGGCGATAAATCCGGCTTGGAAGGATCTGAGTTTGGAGTGATTGTGTTCGAGTTATTTACTGTCATTTGGACCAACGGGAGAAATCTTAAAGATACCTCCTTCGTCGGTATGACAAGCTTGGTGTTAAAGATACCTCCTTCGTCGGTATGACAAGCTTGGTGTTTAAGAGACTTCCTTCATCAGCATGACAGTATCGAGGTTACCGAAACATCAGTAGTCATTTCGGCCAGCAGGTGGAATCTTAGGATACCTCCTTCGTCGAAATGACAACGTTTGTAGTGGCCAAAATTATTTGTCCACTACAGTATTACGATATTTATATATGACTGCATTGCATAATATAATTTGTAAGCATCAATGATTGTATGGTGAGATTTTGTGTGAAATCATCGATGTCAGACTGATCTATTTCATATGCATAATTATTTATCTATGTGTTCGGATAATTAGCTATCTTCAATATATCTTCACACATCACACAGTTTTTAGTCTTCTTCGCATCATATAGATGGCCGTCTGCCCGGTCTATCATCTCGGATATGGACTCATTGCCTCGATATTGAGCGACGCCAAAGCTGGCACTGAGATGCTTAATATATTTAAAGTCCGTGACGGATAGTTCGGCGCAAAGTTTCTCAGCTAGTTGATAACATTTATCAATTTGGCTGTTGCAAATGATAATGAATTCTTCGCCACCCCAGCGACCAAATATATCGCTGCAGCGTATGTTGGATTCGATGATACTTACCATCTCTTTTAAAACGTGGTCACCGACCTCATGGCCGTGCGAGTCATTGATCTTTTTGAAATTATCAATATCAAATAGGATGAGAGAGAAGGGTGTCTTTTTGCGTTCATAGTTTGAAATGCTGGCTTCGATACTTCGCATGACTGCACGACGATTCATGATTCCGGTAAGATAATCACGATCAGATAGTTCCCTTAGTTTTGTTTGTATTCCTGTCCATTCGGTTTCATACAGCCAGGACAGTAGAGTAGCGTAGAGATAAACAGCAATAGCCTGACCTAATACACCAATATTAACCGGTGCGATACCGTGGATAGATTCATAAAAGACAAAAGAAATAATGTAAGCGGCAATGGTTAGCAGAGAAAGAACCAAACCGATAAAACGATTTGTGAGATAGAAATACATGATAGGAACGACACCTAACCAGACGAGTCCTTCTGATTGATGAAGAACCATAAAGGCGCTGCCTAAAGAAAATGACAGGGTAATGATTATCGCTGCAATATTGGGTAGATATTTGAAACGGGGCTTAGTGCTAAGCCATAAAATCACGGGTGTAACCAGAATACTGACTATTCCGCCTATAGCCTCACCGGTCATTCCCAAATACAGGCTGGACAGGGTAGCCACAGAGCCGATAATCATGCCGAAGAGAAGGAAAAGTCTGGCAACACGAATGCGAGATGCTTGTATAACAAAGAAATTCATTTAAATCCGTTAATTCCGTCAGTATATATAGCGTACTGATATTATCGTCTTATCCAACCCTGATCTTTAACCTAAGCGCAGGAAATACTTCAACAAAAGCTATTATCCCTCCGTTCTCACATCGTGAGATTTGAGTGCTATTGTTGAGTTAAAATAAAAGCCTAGTGTGAAATTCACATTGACTATCCATTGGCTAAATGGAAATTGTAAAAGAGCAGGTTTTTGTTGTTAATACATCACTGTTCAAATAGCGCCAATTTAAAGCTAAAGCAACTTCCACCAGACGCCGAACGTTGGTAGGTTATTGAACCGCCATGTTGTTCGATGATGCCCTTGGCAATACTCAGACCGAGACCGCTACCTGAAAAATTACGCGTGCTGGATTCTTCACCCTGGGTGAATTTATCAAATAAAGATGGTTGGAATGCTTCTGTCACACCAGGACCATTATCACACACTGAAACGACTACTTGTTTATCCTTAACCGTAGTGGAGACAGTTATAACATCATTGTCGGGTGAAAACTTGATGGCGTTGGAGATCAGATTGTCTAATACTTGCTGGATTCGACTTGCATCTACATGCACAGGCAGTGCTTGATTGATGTCGCTGAGCTTGATACTTATAGCGGATTGCTTGGCAAAATTCATGTTTTCATCAATAGCGGTTTGTAATATATCGGCTAGCTCAATGTTATGCATATCAAAACTTAACTGGCCAGATTTTATGGCTTGTATGTCTAAAATATCATTGATTAACAGAGTAAGTCGCTCTGCATTTTTTTCCGCCATAGAAAGAAATTCTTTTGCCTTATCTGGTATCTCACCAGTCATTCCGCCGATCACTAGCCCCAGTGATCCTCTGAGAGAAGTTAAGGGAGTACGTAATTCATGGCTGACAATTGAAATAAATTCGTCTTTCATCTTTTCAATCCGGGAACGCTCGGTAATATCCTGGGCCAGTGATGCAAATCCTACTACCACACCGTATTCATCAACCAGAGGGGTATTGAACCATTCACATAGTATGGTGGTACCACTTTTTGTTATATTATTATTGATGTTGTGTGTGCCGCCATTTTGTGAGGCCAGGTTTTCAACAATCAGATCGACTTTTTTTCGCGCATTCTCTGGTACTAAAAGTTCAGAAATATTTCTACCAATAGCCTCGCTGTGCCGATAGCCAAATATCATTTCTGCTGATTCATTCCACTGAGTAATGGTCATGTTCGTGTCCATCTCGATTACGGCGAGGGGTGTTTGCTGTACATGCAGTGACAGACGTGACTGTGACGCTTTTAATTTTTGTGCGTTATTCTGTTCTTGAATGCGCAGGCTAATGGTTTCATATATGTTCTTATGGCTGCGGTAGGCACCACCTAAAAGTAATAGCATGGATAAACTAACCATAATGGCACTTACTGACATTGCCTCATGTTCGGATATGGCAAAACGAATAATTAAAGGTGTCAGTGTAATCACGATGTACGGCAGGATTACATATAAGATCATGGAGATGTTGGTGATGGCAATAGCACTAGTGGTTACCAATACGAATGCGAGCATTAGCTGATAGATGGGCTCGCCAACTGGGAAAAGATAAATGGATGCACTCCCCCAAAAACATGCGGCAATAAACGCTATAACTGAAAATTCTGTTACCCAAACTTTATAATTCAGGCTGTTTTTATGTCGAAAGCGATAAATGCTGTGTACCAGTCTGCCGGTGTTCATCGCAGTAAAAGACAACGTCCATATAAGCAGTTCTGATGTTTCAGCCACAGGCTGCAACACCAGATAAACAAAGCCTATCCCCATGTACGTACCCCAGATCGATAAAGGGGACGCCTTAAATAGCATCTTGGCTAACTCAATAAGGACCTTATCCTGATCTATTGCTCCTTCTTTACTAGTGCTATGGGTAGAACTTTTGAGCATAATTTTTGAACCAATCATTATTAAGGTTTTGTATTCGATTTGAATTATAAGTCTTTGATTTTAGGTGAGCAATCAAAGTAATAGGGCTTTACAAAGATGTAACATATTATCAATCTATCCCTGTTTTAATAATAAGTAAACAGTCTTTACAGCAAATATATGGCTCTACTGTGAAATAGTCGGTTTACTGCGATGGATATAATGTGCTCTCTCAGTGTATTGTTGGTGCCGAGGTATATAATCAGGATCTGATATCTTCTTAACGATGCGTGTACGGAACATAAATGAAGGTCATTTATTTAATATTGATAATTCTTACGGGTATTTTTGCTACGATATTCTTCATGCTGGCTTACCTATCCAAGTCCGGTGTGGCCCCAGGACTAACCAATGGCCGGCTGGCGAAGTGTCCATATACACCAAATTGTGTGTGTAGCGAATACCCCAACAACAGCCGACATTATGTGACACCGCTTTTGTTCCTACAGGATAATAATTCCGTACATTACGTAATCATCAAGGCAGTTATTAAGGAAATGGGTGGTCATATTGTGCATGAAAATGATAATTATCTGGCGGCAATCTTTTCTTCTTCTGTTTTTGGTTTTGTCGATGATGTTGAGATTAGATTCGACCCGGCAAACAGGATCATACATATGCGATCAGCATCAAGGGTTGGATACAGTGATGCTGGTGTGAATACTAAACGATTACAATCACTAAAAGTTGCATACAATAGTAAGATTGCAGGTTTGAATTCTCCTTACGAGAGGAACTTAAGTGTCGAATAAATTTTCACTATATGGCTGCGTTGATTAAGGATTAGGAATATGGATTTACTAAATATAATAGCAGTACTAATTACACTGTCTGCCTTGTTCAGCTATATCAACTATCGCTACATTGGTTTACCTACAAGCATCGGTATTATGGTGATTGGTATGTTGGTTTCTCTGGCGGTCATCGCTGCGGGTGTGTTGGGGGTGGGTATCGTTCGCGAGGCAGAAGTTTTTGTAAAAAGCATAGATTTTACTACATCCTTAATGCAAGGGATGCTGAGCTTTCTGTTATTTGCTTCGGCCCTGCATGTGAATCTCAATGACCTGATGAAGCAAAAGGCCCCAATTCTACTGCTTTCCAGTTTCGGTGTTGTGGCATCCACCTTCATGATTGGTATTGGTACGTGGTATTTATTGGCCTGGCTTGGACTGGATCTACCTTTGATATATTGCCTGCTGTTTGGTGCCTTGATCTCGCCGACAGATCCCATCGCTGTTATGAGTATCCTTAAGAGTGCCGGTGCCCCGAAAAGTCTGGAGACAAAAATAGCGGGGGAGTCTTTGTTTAATGATGGGGTCGCCGTGGTGGTATTTATTGTACTCCTGGGGATTGCCACAGGTGGTAGTGATATAAGTGTCGGTTCGATTACGCTGCTGTTTATTGAAGAGGCAATAGGCGGGAGCTTATTTGGACTCTTGATTGGCTATATTGCTTATCGTATGTTGCGCAGTGTCGACAACTATCAATTAGAAGTCATGATAACCCTGGCGGTTGTAATGGGAGGCTACGCCCTGGCTAACATGCTGCATGTATCGGGCCCACTGGCGATGGTAATAGCAGGACTGTTTATCGGTAACCATGGTCGTTATTTTGGCATGAGTGATCATACACGTGAGCATGTAGATGATTTCTGGCATTTGATTGATGAAATTTTGAACGCAGTGTTGTTCCTGTTGATCGGCATCGAGATACTCGCCATCGAGTGGAACTATGGCTATCTGACAGCAGGGCTATTGTTAATCCCCTTAACTCTGGCGGCAAGATTTATCAGCGTTGGTAGTATCATTGGATTGATGCGTAAGCGACGTCCCTTTAGTCCCGGTGTTATCAAGATACTCACCTGGGGTGGCTTGCGCGGTGGTATATCTGTGGCCTTGGCTTTATCGATACCGGCCGGTGTTGCGCGCGATGAAATACTGACGTTCACCTATGTCATTGTCGTATTCTCGATATTGGTTCAGGGTCTGAGTGTAGGAAAACTGATTAAGTCTTATCAGGCAGATAGTACAAACACATCGGATTAGTTAGTAGATACGGGGTTATAATTTTGATTAATGTTTCTCTCAGTAGTCGAAATGACAAGTTCAGAACCTAACACTATTCTGTCATGCCGAGGACGGAGATCTCTTGGGATTTATCCTGCTGGCTGGAATGACACGTCAAGCCTACACATGGTTCATCTAGTATGATGTTGAATAAATTAAACGCGAACTAGATGTTCCCTAGCAGATACTCGAGTTTAAGACTGATTTTTCCGATGGGTTTCTGGTTGTTGCTGTCAGTAACCAATATTTCAGGGATAATTTCATAGTACAACCAGGTTTTATGTATAAGTCGTTTATATCTTAATTGTAAGTAGTGTACTCTATCGACGGGGTCATTGCTTTCAAACAAACCCATTGCATAGGCTGCTGCAGAAAAATCATCTATTTTATGCGACAGGCTGATACTGTGTTCAGGTTCTGTATAATTGTTGTCGAGATAATCCGTCACTTTATTAGAAATGCGTAGTATATATTTGTCATTATAGTTGCGTACGAATCGTAGCGATGAGGTGACACCGTTGCCTGTTTTGGCTAAGTGAAATGCCGCTTCTCTCCAGTATATAGTCCACTGCTCATAAATTATGTTTTGGTTGTATGCGACACGAAAGAAAGGGTCATAACTTTTTTTGTACTCAGCACCAATGTCCATATTGAACCTCCAGTTTTTTCCAGTGAAGGCTTCTGCGCTAAGCGATGCTGCATTCGTATTTCTATTTGGATTTCCCGGTATTATGTCTGGGTTGTCACTGTCTAATTCGCTATCCGCTTCGGTTTGGAATTTAAATGTCAAACGTTCCTGGGTTCGAGGAAGAGTGATATACATTCGTGTGTCAAATTGAGATGACGATTTTTTCGATTCTTCGCTAATGATGTAGTAGTTGATACTGGCAAAACTTTTATTATGCTTATCGTAACTTCGTGATTTGCTAAAAAATATGTCCAGTTTGTCTGATAGTTTTAAGAGTTTATCAGAGAGTACAAGCTGTGGACGATCCAACAGTGAACATAGGTGACAATCCGCAGGTGTATTGTATGGCGCTGAACTCTCGTCACTAGCTATAGTTGCTGTTTGGATGTTAAGCAGAAGAGTTAATGTTATAAGTTGTCTTGTCATTACGGCTCATATCTTTGTATATGTACTGTATGTCTACAGCATTAAAATTCAATGTGGTGAAATATTTGCTGTATGTAGTTGTTGTCAATATTATCATTTCCTGATCTTGATATATTCGATTCATAAATAGTAACAGAGAGTATAACAGCCAAGCTGTACATTTTATCATACAAGGTGCTCCTATTTATAATAGACTACTTATATTAATAACCGTCATAGAAACTGTAATATATCTAGGATCTAAATATTAAGGCTCGTATTAGCATGATCACCCCAGGAGTAGATGAACTGCAAAATTTAATCGGATTTATTATTCAGGACTGGGCTGTCCGCATATGGTACCGCCACGGAAGTTGTTTTATTACACTCACTGGTTGCTGATTGGATTTGTACTTCCGTAAGTTACTTGCTGATGATGCCATGGTTTCAGCAGAGGGACGTGGTTTTAAGGGGTTTGCGTGGATGCATAATGTTGCAATTAAATCAGCAGTGGATGAAATTCTTAGTTAGGCAGTCTCCGCAGGAGCTACACTGAACAAGTCTACAACAAACACATAGTAAGGAGGCTATTGAGGCTACTTCAGTGATTCTGATGGACATCTGTAGAAGATGACTCATAATCTGTTAGGTAGGGACAGAAGATGGCTAATTGCAGGTCGAGGCTCTTCAGGATTCCTCCCGTTGCTCGGAATGACAATCGTATGCAACCGCCCACACCTGTCATACCGACGAAGGAGGCATCTTCAGGATTCCTCCCGCTGGTCGGAATGACAAAAGTGTGTCGCATACGCTAAGTTGTCTTGCCGATAGAGGAGGAATCTTCAGGATTCCTCCCGCTGGTCGGAATGACAAAAGTGTGTCGCATACCGCTAAGTTGTCTTGCCGACAGAGGAGGAATCTTCAGGATTCCTCCCGCTGGTCGGAATGACAAAAGTGTGTCGCATACCGCTAAGTTGTCTTGCCGACAAAGGAGGCATCTTTAAGATTCCTCCTGCTGGTCGGAATGACAACAGACGTTTTGTTTTTCCTTACACTGTTATGTCGACGTAGGAGACATCTTTAACTCCTCATCACTCGAAATGCATTCACATGGAACCATTATTCTTCATGTGTCATGACAACGGTATGTATGTATTTTAATATTATGTCAAACTGATCTTATCTCTTTATTGTCAGCAACAACATAGCAGGTTTACACTGTATCTGTACCGGTATGTATATTCTTCAGGAGGATAAAGGAATGCAAAGAATAAATTTTATGCGAGGCATAGTAGCAATATTGATATTACCACTATGGCTGACGAATGCGATGGCAGCAGGAGTGGTGAAGATAACCCCGCTGGGTGGACAGAACGGCGAATTCTGCAAACTTGATCGGGCGATGATATTTGAAGATCCTAACGGCACCCGCATTCTTTACGATGCAGGGCGTACCGTTGCCGGGGCTTCAGATCCGCGATTAGGAAATATCGATGTGGTGCTGGTCAGCCATGTGCATGGTGACCATATCGGTAATCGGCACAACAAGGCGGTCAATGCCGGGTCGTGCGAAAAACCCGATATGTCTGTGGATGCGACACCAAATTCGAACAGTGTAAATATTGCCGTAGCGAAGAAGGCCAAGATAGTCACTGGTAGCGAAATGCCAGGTTTCTTTGCCAGTAGGTTGAAGGCCGCAGGAGCTAATCCCAAGGATTCGATGCTGGTGCGCTTTGGTGCCATGAAAACAGTCGGTGGTGTGGGTATAACCACGGTGCCTGCGGTACACAGTAACGGACTGGCAACTGAGTTTGTTGGTGGTTCACTGGGTGAGATGATGAAGGCTACAGGTATCACTGCCTATGTGGGTCCACCTACGGGTTACGTGTTGAAATTCAGCAACGGCCTGGTGGTATACCTGTCAGGCGATACAGGCATTACCGCTGAGCAGGATGTTGTGGTTCGTGGTCACTATGCCGCCAAGTTGGTGGTGATGAACATCGGTGATACCTATACCACGGGGCCAACCGAAGCGGCCTATGTTATTAACAAGTTGATCAAACCGACGTCGGTTATCCCTTCTCATGCCAATGAGGTGGCGACACATTCGGGTAAGGTTCTTGCGGGTAGTCGCACTGAAAGTTTTATCAAGGCGAGCCGGGTCCCTGTGCATATTCCTCTTAGTGGCAAAACCATGTCATTTGATCGCAAAGGTAAATGTACCGCAGGCTGTTAAAACAGGGTGTAAGGCATGGGCTATGAGCAGGATTATTTTCTGCTCATTGGCTCAGGCCCATATTGCACATAAGGTCGATGTGCAATCAAATCCACAGCGATGATTCTTATCTACCATTGCTGCATATCTCCATATAAAGGGTGGTGAACAAGCCAAAGCGGCCTGTACCGGTAAAGATGTATCAATCCCACAATCGATTGCATCAATTCTGTTAAATAGTCCATGTTTCTTGGTTGTGTGCCTTGAGAGGAGGGGCTGAATGGGATATATTTGCCTGCCAGTTAGGTGCAGCTCGGCTAGTAATCAAGAATAATCAATAAGTTAGCTGATCCCGGCGTTGTAATGCACGCAATCCTCACTTCAAATACTATTCACTTAGAGCATGGAACCCGATTGCTATGACATCGATCGATGAAATAAAGAGCCAAACACCAGCAATGGTGACGAAATATGCCCAGCGCAGTAATACCCGGGCATTTATCCAGATCCTGAATACCTATATTCCTTTCTTTGGCCTGTTTTATCTGGCGATGGACAGTCTGGATGATTCATCTTACTGGCTGGCTGCAGCGTATATGTTCCTCATTTCGGCATTCATTGTCCGCATCTTTATGTTGATGCACGATTGTGGTCACAAGAGCCTGTTCCGCACCCAGTTGCTGAACAGCATTTTTGGTTTCTTTAGCGGCGTGTTCTGCGGTATGCCGGGTTATGTCTGGGCGCAGCACCATGCCTATCATCACTCCACCAATGGTAACTGGAGTAAATATCGGGGCCCCTTAAGTACCCTATCTATCGATGAGTTTGCCAAACTCAGCACGACAAAACAGAAATTTTATCAATATAGCCGTCATCTGTTTATGGCTCCCGTAGGTGCATTTTTATACTTCATCTTTAATCCCCGTTTTAACTGGGCGCTGGGCACACTAAAATTCCTCGTATATCTATTTGTCACCAAGATCAAAAATATTCGCACCTCTATTATGACTATATCTCGCAACTATGACTCCAAATTATGGAAAGATGGTGCGGAGTACTGGCATATGTTTGGGAATAACGTGGTGCTCTTATCGATCTGGGCAGCCGCCAGTTGGTATTTTGGTACAGCCACATTCTTTACCGTATATCTTATTACGCTGACTTTTGCCGGAGCCGTAGGCATCATCATCTTCACTATTCAGCATAACTTTGAAGATTCCTATGCCGCAGAAGATGCTAACTGGGATTACTTTGAGGGTTCAATAAAAGGTACCAGCTACCTCACCTTACCGCGCATTGTAAACTGGTTTTCAGCCGATATTGCCTATCACCATATTCATCATTTGTCGTCACGTATACCCAACTACAATCTGGAAGCGTGTCATAAAGAATACGCTGGTATGTTCGGTGAGGTGCCACGTATTCGTTTAGGCGATATACCCCGTGCATTCAAACATATATTGTGGGATAACAAAAATCATAAAATTATCTCAATTAAAAAATACAGAGAGCAAGCGGCGACCTAAACTCGAAAATATTAGAAGATTATTAAAAGCCATCCTCCATAGGGTGGTTTTTTTTTACCCGATGATTGATGTCTATCTACTTAGCCAGCTTGGGAGGTGAAAAATATAGAGAAAAGCCTGGCAATTTGAAGCTCGACGAAAATTCGATATTGAGGTAATAAAGGCGTAATTTCTACCCATTTCAAGCTATTCTTATAGAAGGCTTGGATGTGATGCTTTAATTTCAAAGATAATATCCTACGGTGTCGATAGTGAATAATAAGTGATTTGTACATTTTTTTCTTAGAGAGCATAAATTAAATATTAGTGCATATCCGACACGGGCCGTATATTTGAATATACGGCCAAATATGTAACTAAAGGATGCATAAGGATTACTTAAGATATGGGTGAATCAGTATCAAAAAAGTATAAATGGTGGTTCGAAAGTAAGAAAGCTTTACTGGTGGAAGACAATGAACTTGCCCACGATTTAGTCCGTGTGATTTTGAAGAGAGTCGGCATAAGTATTGATATTTGTGTCAATGGCGTAGACGCATTGGATGCAGTGCAATTAAATGCTTACGATGTGGTGTTAATGGATATCCAAATGCCGATAATGGATGGCCTGGAAGCAACACGTGAAATACGTAATCTTGGCGGTAAAATGTCAGATTTACCTATTATTGCGATGTCGGCAAATGTGCATCCTGAGGATATTGAAATGGCACATGAAGCGGGTATGAATGCGCATGTCGGTAAGCCAATGAATAAAGAACTATTGTATGAAACGTTGTCACAATTTTTAAACTCTAGCCTGGAAGAAGAGTTAGATACTATACCTGTCGTAGCGGACATTTCTCCTACATTACCAATGCTTGCCGGTATAGATACAGACGATGGTATACAGCGTATTGCTGGAAATATGAATGCCTATATTGGAATGTTGCGAAATTTTTATGCTAAGTATGTAGATAGTGGTAAGGAGATAGAGACATTCCTTCAACATGGACAGTTTGAGCAAGCAGCAGTTCTAGCACATAATATCAAAGGTAATGGTGGTAATATTGGTGCAAAGTCTCTGCATTTGTCTGCGTCAGAACTGGAGCTTGCCTGCAAAGAACAATCATTGGATACGGCCTTTGAGGTGTTGCCTGCTTTCCAAAAAACACTAGCCATAGTTATTAGTAGCCTGAATACACTACCAAAAGATGAAGTCACTAAACCACAATGGATGCAACCATTTGACCCAGTTACGTGGTCATTAAAGTCGAAAGAATATATCCAATTATTGGATATGGATTTTGCCGCCGCGATGGATGGTCTGGAAGAGTTGAAATTTATCGCTGGAGATAAATTTACTAAAGAAATGTCGATGTTAGAAAAATACATAGAGAAATTTGATGTTGATACAGCACGACGGATTCTTCTGGAAATGAATAAATAAGCCAATAATATATCATTCGTAGGAATGATGTTTGGAGTTTGAGTTTATGAGTGATGGAAAACGTAAGGTTTTGATTGTTGATGACTCGGCTGATGATTTGCGGGTCTTGATGGAAAATCTCAAACAGGATTATGCCGTAGTTGCAGCCACAAGTGGTGAGAAAGCACTGCAGATGATTGTTGATGATCCATCTCTGGATGCGATCTTGTTGGACGTTATGATGCCAGAATTAGATGGCTATGAAACATGTCGTCGGATAAAAGAAATTGAGCATGCCAGAAATATTGAAGTCATTTTTGTCTCCTCACATGACACCGTAGGAGAAAAGCTTGCAGGTTATGATGCTGGAGCGAGCGATTACCTTATCAAGCCAGTACAATCGGTTGAGTTGTTGCAAAAGGTTAAACTGGCGATCAAAAATAAAGATGAGAGAGATGACTCCATAGTAGAAAAAAACAGTGCCATGCAGGCCGCAATGACTGCAATAACCAGTGTCGGTGAATATGGCTCTGTGATTGATTTTATGCGCAGAAGTTTCGAAGTTGAAAATATTGATGAATTAGCGAGTTTGATCGTAGAAGCAATTGGAAATTTTGGTACAGAAAATAGCGTACAGATAAGATCGAAATTTGGCGCGGTAAACCACAGTAGTCGAAATCCTATATCACCCTTAGAAATAGAATTGTTGGATCGACTTCAGGATCAGAGTCGTATACTTGAATTAGGTAAACGTGCGATCTTCAATTTTGGTGATATATCCTTGCTTATCATTAATATGCCTGATGATAGTGATAAGCGTGGTCGCCTGAGAGATCACTTTGCCATACTTCTGGAGGCCGCTGAATCCCGTGTCAGTAGTCTGGTAAAGGATCAGACTTTAAGTCTCTTACTGCAACAATCAAATGAAGCTCTGGAAGCCATTAAGACCATGCAGAGTGTGCAGAAAAAGGAGGGGGTTGAAATTATGGATGGGGTTTTACGCGATTTGGAAGCGGCTTTCTTAAGTTATGGTCTTACGGAAGAGCAGGAAGAAATACTTATGGCCGTAGTGCAGACCGGGGTGGATAAATCTCTCAATAATTTTGAGCAGGGGCTTATGATAGATGAAAAGCTGAGTAAGCTCATCGAGGGTTTACGTAGTATCTCTAAATAGAAACTTGTACTTATTGATACCGACACTTATTTGCAAAGTGCATTTTTTCTTCATGTTGTCTGGTATAGAATAGCGCGATAATTATTGGAGAGTTGTATGTCCCAGCGCTATGAACAGACCGTTTCACTCATCGATGACGCCAATCGTCAGGATCCAAATATCGTTACAGAAGATGGCGAGCAGTGGCCGAAGGAACTGTTGTATGGCCAGCGTATGTCCGAGATGCTGGAACGCTTTGCGCCCGCCAGCGATGAGATAGCCAAACTGGCCATACGCGCGCAACATATTCAGCGCTGGAAATCACCTCGTAGCGACTACCCGATGGACCGCACCGGTTATTATCAGTGGCGTACCCAGCTATACCAGTTCCATGCAGATACTGTGGCAGAATTAATGTTGCAGGCAGGCTATGACGCTCAGGCCATCGGGCGAGTAAAAGATATGGTCGGTAAAAAAGGCATAAAGCTCAATCCCGATACCCAGTTGTTGGAAGATATCGCCAATTTGGTGTTTATCGAACACTATATGCTGGATTTTGCTGGTAAGCATCCTGAATACAGTGAAGAAAAGTGGATCGAGATCATCCAAAAGACCTGGAAGAAGATGTCCGAAGCAGGGCAAAAATTCGCCCTCGCGGGAATGATTACATTACCTGTAGCACTGACACCTCTGATACAAAAGGCACTATCAAATTGAAGGCATCATCTTATTAATCAGTGTGGCCAGCTTTTGTATCGATCGTCTGGCCTTTTCTCCCTCCACCACACCACAGCTTAAGCGAATATGATGGGTATACTGGGCTTGTGCACTAAACAACAAGCCTGGTGTTATGGTTATGCGTTGATTTTTTGCCTGATGATACAGCGCAAAACTGTCCACTTCCTTAGGTAACTCCAGCCACAGGATAAAGCCTCCTTCTGGATTGGACATACGTGTATTGGCTGGAAAGTATTCTCTAATCCAATGGCGCAGCTGTTCCATACGATGTTGGTAGATGTGCGCAGCATTGCGTACGCTACGCCGGAAACTTCCCTTGGCTAGCAACTCGGCCATTGCCAGTTGGGTGTGAATGGCGGTACTGATGTTATCGAGAAACTTCTGGTAGCGGATCTGCTCGCTATAGCGACCTGCCAGCATCCAGCCCAGTCTTAGTCCCGGGGCGACGGTTTTGGAGAAGGAAGAGCAATAGATAACATTGCCATCCTGCTCAAAGGCCTTGATCGCCTTGGGACGTTTGCTCGCATAACTTAAAAAGCCATATTCATCATCTTCAATCAGTGGCACATCATACTGTGCCAGGATCTCTAGCAGAGTTTTGCGTTTACTTTCCGGCATGCAAGCACCCAGTGGATTGCTATAGGTGGGCACTAGCAGACAAGCCTTTATGGGCCTTTTATTCAGAGCCTGTTGCAAGGCCTGTAGATCCATACCTTCACTGGGATGGGTTGGTAGTTCTAACACCTTTAGCCCCAGGCTTTCCATGACCTGTAACAGGCCGAAGTAGGTGGGTGATTCAATGGCGACAGTATCCCCTGGGTTGGTAAGCTGACGCAGGGCCAGGCTTAATGCCTCCAGACAGCCATTGGTAATCACCACGTCATCAGGGTGCGCGCGCACACCGGCCTCACGCATCAGCTTGACGATCTGTTTGCGCAGATTGAGATTACCCTCGGCTTGTTCATAACTGCCAGCGGCCAGATATTCTCGCCGTGCGACCCCCGCCATGGCTCGCGACAAAGCCCCCAGTGGTAACAGATCTGGACCAGGGACTGCGGCACCCAGCTTAACCAGTCCCGTCTGGCGTGACTCCTGCACCAGTGACATGGCTAGCTGTGCCACATTGACCTCACGGGGTTTGAGACTGGGCTGGCTGGGTTTTGGTTCTGCTGCTGGCTCGCGATATTGACATACAAAGTATCCGCGTTTGGGACGAGACTCAATGACACCTTGTTCCTGCAGGTAGCCATAGGCCTGAACGGCTGTAGCCAGGCTGACAGCATAATCACTGCATAACTGTCTTAGTGAGGGAAGCCTGTCACCAGTTAGATAGGTTCCATGCTGTATAGACTGCTTGATATCTGTCGATACCTGCTCATAGAGATAGCACTTGTCTGTAATCATCCGTGTTTCCAAAACTGTTATGGTCAAGTTTATCTAGAACTGTATCTGTTATGTATATCAGATTTTGCCTAATTTAGACAAACCATATTTATACAGACATCTATACAGGGAATAGCAGCAGTGAAGCGAGAATTAGTACTTAGCGTTGAACATCAGGGGCTGATATATGGTCTGCTTGGAGTCATCGGGTTTTCCCTAACACCTCCAGGTACCCGTATGGCTGTGGAATATCTTGATCCAGGTTTTGTAGGACTGGGTCGTGCAGTGGTCGCCGGTTTGCTTGCAAGCATAATTCTGTTTGTTATGAAAATTCCTCTGCCTGAGAAAAAATACTATAAGAAATTTTTTATCGTCTCCATGTGTGTGGGGTTGATCTATCCCTTGCTATTGGGCTGGTCGATGCAATATATCACCGCCTCTCATACGGGAGTTGTGCTGGGGATTTTACCGCTTGCGACTGCGGTAGTGGGTGCCTTACGTAGCGGAGAACGGCCCAGCGCTGAGTTCTGGTTGTTGAGTATCTTCGCGGCACTGAGTGTGGTGGCGTTTTCCATTATTAATGGCGGCGGTGTTCTACAGGTAGAGGATCTAATGTTACTAGTAGCGGTGATTATAGGTGCCATTGGCTATACCGAGGGAGCATTACTGGCCAAAGATTTGGGTGGCTGGCAGGTTATCTGTTGGGCGATGGTATTTGCCTTACCTGTTTTGATTATCCCATTCGTAATGATTGCATTGCCAATGGAACTACATGTACCCAGCAGTGCATGGTATGGTTTTTTCTATGTGGCGATCAGCAGTCAATTAGTGAGTTTTTTCGCCTGGTATAAAGGGCTGGCCATGGGGGGGATTACCAGGGTCAGTCAACTAATGTTTTTGATGCCATTTATGACCATCATTGAATCACAGTGGTTATTAAACGACATTGTCGGATTACATACCTATTTCTTTGCCGCCTTGGTGATCGTTATTGTTCTGTTAAGCCGACGTTTCTAAAGTTGTGTTTGAATAAATAGAGTGAGTATAGCCAGCGGTAATAATTTATAGATATAGAGACTACATCAAGGAGAAGGTAGATGATCAAAGCAGGCGTTGTCGGTGGTACTGGCTACATGGGAGGCGAGGTGTTAAGGATCTTGCTGACACATCCACAGGTGAGTATTGCCTGGGCCACTAGTCGCCAGGGTGGTGATATCGCCGCCTATCATCCCAATCTATATGGAAGTGGTATCACCCTGATTCACCCGGATGATATCAGTACTGTAGATGTTGCCTTCATGGCACTGCCTACGGCTGCCAGTATAACGATGGCAGCAAGACTGCTAAGTATTGGATGTAAGGTGATCGATCTGGGTGCCGCCTTTCGTTTACAAGACAGGGGGGAATGGGAGCAGATCTATCAACAACCACATACAGATTGGCAGCTGTCTGAGCAGGCGGTTTATGGGATCAATGAATTACATCAGCACGCGATTAAACGGGCCTCACTGATTGCCAACCCCGGTTGTTTCGCTTCGGCAGCCATATTGGCTATGGCACCGCTGGTACAGGAAAGGATTATCGATCCCGAGCATATACATATAACGGGTATCTCCGGCACCGCTGGGGCGGGTGCGGAGTTGTCACGTGCTGCGCACCATCCGGAGATTGGCAATAACCTGATCCCTTATAATGTGATCGACCATAGACACAGTTATGAGATGGAGCAGGAGCTTTCGGCACTAAATAAAGGTGCCACAGTGACGGTACAGTTCACGCCGGTCTATGCACCGATCACTCGTGGCATACTCAATATCTGTCATGTAATACCCATTATCGATACCAATCGTGAGTCACTGCTGGAACTCTATCGCGAGTTTTATAGTGATGATCCATTCATCAAGATATATGACATGCCTGCGGTGGAAGGCGAGAGTTGGCAGTATAGGGCCTATCCCTGGGTGAGTGCCGTAGCGGGTAGTAACTATTGTCATATCGGAATGGACATGGATCTGAAAAGAGGGCGTATCGTTATCATGAGTGTGTTGGATAGTATTGGTAAGGGCGGTGCTCAGGTGGGAGTCGAGAATATGAATCTGATGATGGACCTGCCACGCAGTTATGGTCTTGATGCCTATGCACGTCATCCGGCGTGAGCATCATAATAGCAGAAATGTTAGTTTGAAAAATTCGTTCTGCTATTCACATATCGGATTGGTAATGAATGAGCCATGAACACTGAAGCAAGGGGAGGATACAGCGGGGCTTTATGTGGAGGTGAACAGTGGTATAGGCTGGATATGCATGGATAGTCGCCACATAGACTGCTGCAATCACTCATACCTGATTGCAGCAGTTATATGCTGTGACATACATTATTGCCGTGGTCGGACAGGCTTTATTTAATTACCCGGTTTGTTCGAGCGCGTGGCTGAACCGGAGGGCCTATGCTCATTACGCTGACCGGAACCTGAATGGCTACGCTTTGTGTGCGTGGACTTCTTCTTCGCTGCTGGGCGATTCTGGCCCTGGGGCCTGGGCTTTGACTTGGCTCTGGGCATGGATGCGATGTTGGACTCGGGCACATCGTGTCCGGTTTCGAAGCCATCAATGACTTCACGCACCAGTTTCTTTTTCAGCAGTCGTTCGATCTCTTGCAGATGAGGGGCCTCATCGGCACTGACCAGTGATACCGCCTGACCATCAGCACCGGCACGTCCGGTACGGCCTATGCGGTGTACATAATCTTCCGGTATGTTTGGCAACTCAAAATTGACCACCTGAGGCAATTGCGCAATATCCAGACCACGTGCGGCGATGTCGGTGGCTACCAACACACGAACCGTGCCACTCTTAAAATCGGCCAATGCACGGGTACGCGCTCCCTGGCTTTTATTGCCATGGATGGCTGCGGCTTTAATACCTGACTGTCCCAGTTTTTCTGTCAGACGATTGGCACCATGCTTGGTACGGGTAAAGACTAATACCTGGCTCCAGTTATTTTTCTTTATCAGGTGAATCAGCAGATTTGTTTTACGGCTCTTGTCTACGGTGCATATCCATTGATTCACCGTCTGCGCCGTTGTATTACGCGGACTAACCTCGATCTCAACGGGTTGGTTCAGCAGTCCCTTGGTTAAGGCACGTATCTCATCGGAAAAGGTGGCCGAAAACATCAGCGTCTGACGACGTGGTGGAAGCAGTGCCAATATCTTGCGGATATCACGGATAAAGCCCATATCGAGCATGCGATCCGCTTCGTCCAGTACCAATATCTCCAGCTGCGAGAATTTAACCGCATTCTGACTATACAGATCCATCAATCTTCCGGGTGTGGCCACCAGAATATCGACGCCGCGGCGCAGCTTCATCATTTGTGGATTGATCTTCACACCACCGAAGACTACCGCCGAGCGTAGAGGCAGAAATTTTCCGTAGTGTTCAACGCTTTCCGCCACCTGCGCCGCTAGCTCACGGGTAGGGGTAAGAACCAGCGCACGTACCGAGTTGGATTTTACCGACTCGCTGCGGGAAAGAATCTCCAGCATAGGCAGGGTAAAACCGGCGGTTTTTCCCGTCCCGGTTTGGGCTGCTGCCATGACATCCTTACCGTCTAGAATGGCGGGAATGGCCTTGCTTTGAATAGGGGAGGGGGTTTTGTAACCCTTTTCTTCGATGGCACGCAAAATGGCATCGGACAATCCGAGAGAAGTGAAACTCATAAATACTCTGCTTTGGGAACTGCGGCGCAGTCAGGTTGAAAACTGATGGGTAATTCGAATTCGAAGGATACAGCAAAGCTGGCTTATATGCGAGTTATATTGGTATTGCACAGGGCTAAATATTGTATTTACAGATAACAGCGCATATCTGTCTGCCTGGAAATAACAGCAGTCTCAGCGCGCAATGAAAAGCTTGGTTTGTTTAGCGGAAAAATGATGCTCATGCCCTGATTGTCAGGAGCAATTATGTGTCACAGATGTGACGAATAATAGAAACGGCAGGTTTGAGGAGAGTGCTTGTCGGTATAAAATACAAGCACTAGAAAAGTGAAATTTGGAATCACATCACGCTGTGCTGAATCACCTTGTTTGACTATCTAGGGATCCGTTAGTAAGCATCGAAGGGGGTAGCTCGGTATTTTATCTGAGAGGATGAATAGTATCCTTCAACCAACTCACTGATGAGTAAATTGATTTTGCTGAAAAAGAATACAGACTGGGTTCATAAAATACCAGCGAATTTAGTTTGTAGTGAGAATGCTCTTATGACTGCAGTTTTCACCCAATTTAGATACATGACGACACAAACAAGCTTAGGCTGGCTGCCGATTCAGGAACCTGAATACAACACGCTGTTACTTACGTATAGGCATAAACAATAGACACTACATCAGGGTTCTGACATTATATATTGCAAATAGATAGGGAATGCTGGAAATGAAAACATACTATGTATTGATGTTTGTTTTATTCTCAATGTTTTTTG
>JAOUJT010000179.1 GCA_029883105.1 Gammaproteobacteria bacterium | reverse complement strand
AAGGCCGATTTATATCCATCATCGACAGGGAGTATCCACTGGACAATATTGCAGATGCATACCGCTACGTTGAAAGAGCTCACAAAACCGGGAATGTGGTCATCAATGTCGCAGAGTAGATATGTGAGTACTTAAATGGATCGTCTACTCTTATATGCAAACGGGTTATGGTAGTTCGTAACATCCATAATCTATAAACTCCAATATACATACCAAACCATCGAGTTATCTGCCAGTCAGGCACAAAAAAGCCGACCAACATCGGCTTCATTGTAAAGGCCGCACTGAAAAACAGTTCTTAATAAAGCATGGGATAATCACGTCTGATCTTAGCGATCTCTTCTTTTATCTCAATGGTAAGCTTCAGAGTAATCGAATCAATATTGCTTTCCAACTGGGTCATGTTGGTGGCTCCAATCAGCGTTGAGCTGACAAATGGCTGGCTGGTGACAAATGCCAAAGCCATTTGACAGGCATCTATCTCGTAACGTTTGGCCACTGCAACATATCTCTCCACTGCCGCATCGATGGCAGTACCTTTGCGATGTTCCGGGCGTGTCTCTATGGTCAGACGCGCGCCTTCTGGCCTGGCACCATTAAGATACTTACCACTCAGTATTCCTCTGGACAGAGGTGACCAGGCAAGCAGACCACAATCTTCTTGCAGGGCAATCTCACTCATATCCGGTTCGAAGCGACGACATAGCAGGGAGTATTCATTTTGTATCGACACGGGTCGCGGCAGGTTATTATGTCGAGCCAATTCCAGCCACTTACTCATTCCCCAGGCGGTTTCATTGGAGAGACCAAAGTGGCGTATCTTGCCGTCTGTGATCAGTCCCTGCAGGGTATGCAAGACTTCAAGAAAATTGTCCTCCTGCGCTTGTCGATCAGATTGGGGGGCATAATTCCATACCTGGCCAAAATGATACGAGCCCCGGTTAGGCCAATGCAATTGATACAGGTCGATATAGTCGGTTTGTAACCGGTGCAGGCTAGATTCCACAGCCAGGGTGATATTATTTTTGTCAATAACATTCTTCCCATCCCGCACCCAGGACAGGCCCGGCCCGGATATCTTGGAAGCCAAAACCACCTTATCGCGGTTTCCCCTTGAGGCAAACCAGTTACCGATAATCGTTTCCGTAGAACCAAAGCTGTCACTGCTGGGCGGTATGGCATACATCTCTGCTGTATCAAAGAAATTTACCCCACGCTCCAGCGCATAATCCATCTGTGCAAAGCCTTCCTCCTGGGTGTTTTGCATACCCCAGGTCATGGTGCCAAGTCCTATGGCACTGATATCCAATCCTGTTCGACCAAGTTTTCGATACTGCATTGCTATACCTACATTAATGGGGCGTTTGGATATCTATATTCAATTAATCTTTTTCCGAGCGCAAATAGTTTGCTATATCCATCAGCAGAGATAAGAGCCTCACCCTTGCCCGTATAGACTGGATAGCATTGGGTCTCCGTCACAAACATCAGTCACTAATATACTTATAAAATATAAAGATTTGTTACCAGGAGCCTGACAAAGCTATGCTACAGATTGGATCAATTCATTCCAAAAAGCATTTAGTACTATTGCTGCATTTATTATAATAGCCCCACAATATATGGATAGGTGTATTATGATGTTATCTATTTCTGCCAAACATTCGAAGCAACTTTTTCTTGTATTGATATTGATCCTGCCGGCTCAATGGGCATTGGCAGAAGGTTTGGAACTGTATGTCCAACCGATCTCCTCTCCAGCAGAAACAGTACGCGCCTTCAAACCCCTGGCAGATTATTTAAGTGAAAAAATCGGCCAGCCAGTGCAGATCCGAACCGCGAGTAATTTTTTTGCCTACTGGCAAAAAATGCGCAGCGGTAAGGGTTTTGACCTGGCTCTTGATGCTGCCCACTTTACTGATTACCGAGTCAAGCGATACGGTTATGTGGTATTGGCAAAGCTTCCTGACACGGTGAGTTTCAGCCTTGTCAGCCGTCAAGACCTGCTGCTATTCGACGCCCAGGATCTATTGGGGCATACCGTTGCTACGGCAACATCTCCTAGTATGGGTGGTGTACGTCTGACGGAAATATTTTCCAACCCCGTCCGTCAGCCTACGGTGATACAAGCCGATAACTTTCAGTTGGCACTGGACAAGTTACGCAAGGGAGATATCGATGCCGCACTTGTTCCAACGCGACTGGTCAGTAATGACAATTCGGTCAACACAATTATGACCACCAAGCCGGTCCCGCACATGGCGCTTAGCGCTTCACCGCGGTTAAGTATCAAGATACGAAGTGCCATTCGCCAGGCGCTACTTGAGGCCGCACGGGATGCGAAAGGTCAGAGTATGCTCAAGACGATAAATAGTTCTAACTTTGAGCAGGCAAATAATGCGGTTTATGACGGCTATTCCAATTTACTCTCAGACGTATGGGGATACGATATCGTTGCAAAGTAGAAACTATATTTGTACAACTACATCTCAAAGAGATTCATCAGCAATCACCTAATGATAAAGGCTATTAGGTTGGAATTTAAAAAGCATCTCGAAATTCCATTGGTCATATATTCCATCCAATATGGTATCTTCTCGATCTATAAAAAGGCTAACGATGAGATGCTCTATGAGGATCATGTTCAACAGACCGTCAAGGATATGGTAAAGCCGGAGTGTCCGTTCGAAGACTGTAAAAAACAGACCACCTGACATACAAGATTTTCCTTGTGGTCATCAATTGATGCCATAAACATGCACGAGCCTATTATCTTATAGATATCGCCATATCTATATCCCCGCTATGCCGATCGATATATACAATTGCTAATTCCTTCTACGTCCAATATTGGTCGCATGTTTTATTTTCCCTATTCTATCCATCGTCTTCCTGGCTTAAAATGGTGACTTACCTGAGGGCAAAGAATTCAACGCTGTTTAATAACCGTTGCTTTCTTTCATTTACGCCTGTCTTATTTTTCAGCTCATACTTTTAATACCGATACCCGACTATAAATATCAAGCATTCTGGGTAAACAAACGTGTGTATTTTCTCCTGGAAACCCAATTTAGCCGTTGGCTTTTCGCATTGTGATAATCCTGGCTGAACACAATATTTCTTTACTATTCATGAATATTTTTTAAACCGAAAATACGCATTTCATACACGATAGCCGCTATATAGCACCAATCTCGTGGATATTCTCTATGTCTGCCGAAATCCACCTCCCCCCCCCCCTCACTTGAGGGGTTGCCCTCCGATCAAAGCCTTGGCACCATTTACTCATATATCATTAGATCGTGTTTGCTATAGCCCAGCCCCTGCACGCTATGTCCATTTACGCCCAATGATGACTTGACTATTTATTGCGAAAAATCAGAGGAAAAAATAATGAAAATTAGAAATTATCTACTATTTTCATCACTCCTGTTAGCGGGATGTGGTGGCGGTGATGGTGGCGGTGATGGTGGCGGTGATGGTGGCGGTGGCGGTGGCACGGGAACGACACCAACGCTTACGACACCAGAAGTGCCTACCTATTTAAAGGTGGATGCTAGTACGGGCACCTATTTGACCACCGTAGAGTGGACTGCAGAAGCAGGAAAGCAATATCAGATCTTGGCCTCGGCATCCACAACCAACACACCATCTGTGGTTAACAACGCTACAGACGGCGTCACTAATATATTTACAACCAGTCCTCAGGTTGTCGACACGACCTCCATCTGTTTAGATCAGCGTCTGTGCATCGTATATCTGGTCGAGACCGATGGCAATGGCAATCAGTCTCCACGTTCGACGGCTCGTGGTATTTCTGACTACCATAACCTGACGTATGATCTCTATATGACGGTTACCTCGGCGGGTGCTATTAATAATATAAACTTGACTCGCGCAAACGGTTATAAGCTCATCCTTAGTTACGCTAACGCTGATGCAGTCGCCGACCCGAGCTTGCTACAGCTTATATACAAGGGTGTAAGTGATGGTACATTTGCCGAGCACAATACCAGTGGTCTGGCCTATTTTAATGCAGATAACACGCCTATCGCTTACAACTATTACGTCCAAAGCTACGATGAACAGTTGGATGCTAGTGGTCAGATCGTCTCGGAGTATATCGGCCGACCAAGATCGATAGGTACATTCACACCATACCAGGCGCAATTTAAAGCATCCTGGATGGGTAGCTCGAATAAAGCCTACAAGCTGAGAACCGCTGGGGACAACCTCTATGCAGCGGATATCCGCACAACTTCAACTGCGGGCGGTGTTTATCGATACCCGATAACCCCCACAACCTACCCCACAGTCAATAATGTCTACAGTTACAGCAATGCGGCTGGAAAGGCTCGTTTACTGGCTGTGGAGGCGGATGAGAGCAAGCTGTATGTGATTAATACGATGCATTCTATATTTGAATACACCTTAGCGACCAATACCGCTAGCACACCGTATGACATTACTCTCATAGGCAAGGGTGCTCCCCTTTATATGGAGCAAACGGCCAACGATCTGTTCGTTGCCACGGCTACCACGGTGTTTAAATTCCCCAAAGCCTCTATTGGCTCTGCCTCGAATATCGTCATGCTGGATGGTTTGACCAATATTAACGAGATACGGATCAGTGCTGATGGCAATACGCTCTATATCGCCAGTGATGATGGAATACATGAGGTTGCCACCGCATTTGCAGGAACCCCAGCACTGGCACCCGTAGATGTTGCGATTGCTGGCGTCAGTGGTAGCGCTATTTCCAGCGTCTACACCAATGGAACCACCCTATACTACACATCCAAGGCCAGTGATGGTGCCTTGTATCAACTGGACCTTGCAACCCCTGCTGCAAGCCCTGTTCTCTTGCAAGACGGGCTATACAATCCGAGTCACCTGTTGGGCCGAGGCGATAAGCTCTATATAAATAGCCGCTATGTCTATAATCTGACGACCGCTACGGTTAGCAAAGGTGCCTCTTTAGATGGCAGTATCCTGCATCCTGTAGACGGTCTGATTGGCTATCTGTACGCTGATGCTATCTATGTTATTCCGGATGCATACAGTTATTCCATTGCCGCACCAACCACCGCACCGGAGGTCAGCTATACCGCCGGTGACATGGGGATCGATTATAGCCTTAGTCCAATTAATGCTGCAGATTACTACCGTGTTTATCTTAATGGTTCCCTGTCTGGTGATGTAAGAATTGGTGCGGGAAGTGGTACATTGTCACCATTGGTAGACAATGGTACGGCCTATAATGTAGAGCTGGCGGCCGTCAACCCTGCAGGAGAAGGGCCTAAGAGTACGGTGGCGAGTGTCACGCCTGGCGTAAAAATAACCAGCCTCGTAAATACGAACGCAGGCATTTCCGGCAATATCTATTCAACCCTCTACTGGAATAATAGAGCAGACCGCACGGCTCTATACTTTGATATGGAATACTCCACAGACCCGTTATTCGTAAGCCCTGCGCCCACTGTGTTGCCGCAAGAGGATCTTGTTACGGGCGGCTTAGCAACAGGACTCGCTGGAAATAATAAGGGAAAGAGTGGAATTGCATCAGCGGTGCCTCTGGACACTCTCGTTTATGTCAAAACAACCCTGAGCGATACGTTGACCTCCGATTCCAGGGTTATGGGTCGTATGGCCAAGCGCGGTAGAACTTCTTTTGCTCCCGTTGATCATACCTATAGCAAAAATATTGTACTGGCAAATGGGCTGACCTTCTTTACCTATTATGGTGCTCTGTACTCCTGGGACGGAACAACGAAGAGCAATATACAAACACTCAATTCGAGTAGCATCTCACTCGGAACTGACGCGGTTGGACTGGCCTATAATGGCGATACCCTAAGCCCGGTACTGTACTATGCCAGTACTGGTACTGCAGAGATTGAGGTAATGGACATTACGACTCCGACTCCTCTC
>JAOUJT010000178.1 GCA_029883105.1 Gammaproteobacteria bacterium | reverse complement strand
GAAAGCGTATTTCACTGTATCCAGGCTTAGTGCCTTCGCTGATTTCTATGTCCTTTATATCGGACTGGGTGGGCAGCTCTATTATCTGAGCAGTGGTTAATGTGTCCCAAAACTCGCATTTTTCAGAACCGTTCAAAGTACGAAAAACTTCTTCTTGAATGGCTACTGGTGAGTTATCGGTGATGGTGTTGTATTTGTTTACTTCTGCGTAGTCTTCGGGCTGATCTACGCCAAAACGATTACGAATAAAAGACCATGCTTTTTGACGCAACTCATCGGAATAATGCGATTGTATAAATAAGAATTTAGTCTGAGGTATGTTTTTATCGGTATTTGAATATTCGTATATGTCATTCATGCCGTCGAAATGGCCATATTGATATTGTTTACATTCATTAGTAATTTGCGCGACTATGTGCGGTGGTTGATCGTCGATAGTAACAGTAACAGAATCGCCGCCTGCATAACTCTCAGACCTTGCTTTGCATTTAACGCCGATAGATTTGCAGTATTGCCGACATAATTTAGCGACTTGCGCGTGTTCTGACATTTCTCTTTTGTTTGCGGTATTCATTATTTTAGCCCCCTAGGTTAATAGATTAGTAAATGGTAGTAGGATCGTTAAAGCCGTCGTTAAACTCACGGTCTAAGGCATTATTAATGTTCTTAAACCTTTTATGGTTAGTATAGGTATCGTCGATTAAATCGGCTGTAGTCCAGCTTCCTTTGCGACCCCATATATTGCGCTCACCATTGGTGAAACGATTGCCAAACTTCGGCGAGATAGTGATTGTGTAGCCTTTGTTTAATGCTTTCCCGTAGGTTTCATCGTTTATGTCGTACATTATTAAGCCCTCATTGGTAAGGGCGCATCCTTGCGCTTAGTTAGTTAGATATTGGCAGACATTAATTTCTTGCAGGTTTCGCAGGTAACTTCTTTTCTGTTATTAGTGAAATTGCTTGATGCAGTTACTTCGCTGGTGTGCCAAGGATATTTCATATCGGGCTTAGCGCCACAATATGAGTGCTGATATATTTGCTGCATGTGTATGGTTTCTGGTTTCATGGTTATCCCCTTATTGAGTAAGTAAAGGTATTAATATTCGCCAATGTATTGATCAGCGTTATATGTTTTGGCACATTCTTTAATCAGTTTATGAGCGCGCAAATGCTCAATACTGCCATAAGGGTTATGCTTTTGTACTTCGATAAACCCTTTGATGTGTGGCAAGTCGTAGAAGTCGCGCATTGAGATAGTAGGTGTTTTCATGTTTAAGCCCTCTTTGGTTTATCTAGTAAGTACAGATATAATAGTCCTATACTGTAGTTATTAAATATTGTTAGATTCTAGAAAGTCCACCATGCGTTGATAGGCTTCTGCATAGCTTACAGGCCTAAAACCATTTAATGAGATTCTATATTTACGTGGGTAAACGTGGATAGCTCGACCTGTTGCAGTCCAGTTAGCAATGGCCAGTTCTAGCCCGTTGTCTTTGTCGTGTGTTATTGGGTATTTCATTTGTAAGCCCTCTTTGAATGTGTACAGTCATAATAGTCCTATACTGTACTGAGTACAAGCATTATAACAACTATATCAATCTAATCTTCTAATCGTAACGATTAATAAAACGAATCAAACTTATGAAAAAAGCTATTAGTCCAGACAATAAGACAGAGGCCAAGAAACCGCGCCAGATCAAAGAAATGCGCGAATATAACAGCCTGGATTCTGCCTATGTTGAAAACTTCACCGACAACCCTTTAGAAGGGAAGACAGCGGCACTCTTGAAAGCGGGGTATGCGGGCGATAATCCCCATCAAGAGGCCTATAGAATGCACAGGAAGCTACAAGATAAGATAGATACACGGACTAATGAAAAGAAAAGAAACCTTGCAAGCCTGGCGGTGCATCAGTTGGAAAAGATACTGAAGGCCGACGCGGACACGGTAGGTTATTCAAATATGAACGCAGCGATCAAACAAGGGCTTGACTACTCCGGTCATAAACCAACGGATAAGGTCGAGATCGTCGAGAAAGAGCAGAGTTACGAGGAACTACTGGAACAACGCAAAGAACTAGATAGGCTAAGGCCAAAATCACATTAGAGGTACAGAATGAACACAGGCAAGCCAAAGGATCATAGTTTAATCCAAAGCATGCTAAATCGCGGCACAGAGGATTATGCAAAGCTATCTGGATTAGTTGTAAGGGCTGTATGTAAGAGACACAGGATAGGGTTAGACCGTAAGACAGATACACAGCAAGACTCAGAAGGGTTAGGCTAGTAACTAAGTAGGGCTAGAATAGTTATCTCTCCCCCTCTCACACACACCCATTTACCTCTATCTAAGCCCAGGAACAGCGCCACACAAGGCTCTGCAACAGGCTACACATAGCAGTAGAACAGGGGCAAGGGGGTACGTACAGCAGATAATAGGCTAATTCTGACAGGCCGGGGTGGGGAAACATATTGAAACCCGAATGATACTGAGATATCCATTCCCTACACAGGACAAGAAATACCCTTTATAAGCATTTCCTAATACGATATACACAGTAATAAGCCCTATGTTTGTCACTGTAGTATTGACTATTTGTCCGCATGGTATGTATAATATGTGCCATGAACGAGTTATTAGCTAGAATTGGATGGTCACAGGCCTACTTTGCGAGGCATTTAGGTGTCTCCGCGAGGACTGTTGCGAGATGGGACAAGAACCCTAATCCTGTCGCCATGAAGTATTTAGAGTTCGTTGTAAGGATGATGGGGGTATGAGATGACTTGGTTAGAGAGAATGAAAAAGTTGTACCCTCAAATAGACTTTATCGAAGGATTTGAAACAGCAAAAGATGATGATGGTAATTTCTTTGAAACGATAACGGCAGATGGAGTAAAAGACGAAGGACTTTCTGTGTCGTCATATTACAAAACTCAGGAACGTGCTGAGGATGCTTTCCATGTAGAATTTAACAAAAGAGCGAGCAGTTGCTCAGAAATCCATATCCGAAAATTGCCGGAAACTTTTAAAACCATTGTTTTTGAGCCAGAAGTTTGGAGCAGTGGTTCTGTCGATATGAGAAGAATCGAACTATATTATACTTATGGTAGATTTGTATTCTGCTAAAGGGATAATTTTAGAAGAAGACTAGAGGTTTAAAGGAGATTGAGATGGCACTAACTAGAAACTACGATATAGCTGATATTCTGAAGCAGGGTCTTTTGGTAAGGATTAAACAGACCTTTACCGAACAGGTCGTTCAGAAAGAACTCGATGAATTTGAGAAGAGGCTGAGAGAGACGGTCAAGCCTATAGTTGAAGGGATAACTATTGAACAGATTGACCACATCAAAGATGTATTGAGTATGACTGAAGATTTACATATAAAGCTGCATTGGAAAGATGAGCCTTTTAACAAGAAAGATTGACGCTTATTTATCTGGCTTAAAGATTCCTTATGAATCTGAAGCGGATAATTTACTTTCTTATGCCAATATGGTCTTGAAGAAGAATGGTATAAAAGTAGAGCGTTGTCAGGATTGTCCTCATTGCGATGCTGGACGAACAATGGATGCTGTTACTTGCGAGCTTTTGGAGAAAAAGTTAGGGGCTTATCAAGGGATCGTCTACCCTGATGGGCGTGATGGGATTCACCCTGATTGCCCATATTTGGAAGAAGATAAATAGCAATATAAGAGAAGTCTAATAGAGGTATACCCGATGAATAAGAAAGAATTAGAAAGAGAGAATGAAAAGAAATTAAAATATATAGATGAGCTTCAATCAAGCATAGAAAGTGTACGGGAAGAAAAGAGAAAATCAGACAAAGAAAAAGCAACTGCTCTTACTAAATTAAGAGTGTTTGAAGACAGAGACGCAGAAAAGAGGAAAAAGAGGAAACTAGCCATAGACTCTCTATTATGGATAGGTGGCTTTCTTGGTGTTATTTGGGGAACGGGTTTTTTGATGAGTTCTACAGATAAGGAGTGGATTAATGTGTGTCTGCTTATTTCGTCTTTTGGAATTATTGGATTTGTTCTAGCTGGGTATTTAGCTCGTTGGATGAATTATGAACGATAAAGCCTTAACCCTCCTCCTCCTTGATAAACTGGAGAGGTTAATCCTTGTTTTAGAGAAGATAGCAAAGGGGTTAGAGAGATGAGCGATATAGGCAAAACATACGTCCAAGAATACGATGAGGAAGGGAACAAGGTGTACCGTGAAGACGGAACTGCCTCTTTTATCTTGAAGGAAAAACGAGAACACGAACCCAATACAACGGTGATAACGAGCAAGAAGGCAGATAAGACCTTCCACCACGAAGCAGGTAAGGGGAGTCGCAGGAGATGAAAATAAGCAAGGAGGAGTATCGGAAATGGTATGAAGGCGGTGCTCTTGGTAGAGGCTTCCCTTGGATGGAGATGAACACAGATAGCGCCAAACAGCACACCGATGAGAAATTACTTGGCCTTATAGCGCAATGCCCTTTAGTTGAATCTGCTGGGTTCGGTCTTGTGGCTGAGCTTTGCAAGAGGTTTAATAATGAAAAGACGTAATCTCCTAGCCCATGCTAAACCCTAACCGTCCTTGAGGCGGTTTTTTTATGGAACTTGAAGACCTAAAGAAGTCTATTGAAATAGACAGAAAGATACTCCAGTACGAGAGAGAGAATAAACTGGAGTTCTACAGCCCTTACCCTTTTCAAGTTGAATACCATAACGATCAAGACCCTCACAAGTCTCTAAATGCCGGGAACAGACCCGGAAAAACAGAATGCGGTGGTGCAAACTCAGCCTACCACGCTACCGGCAGATACCCCGATTGGTGGGAAGGGAAGAAATACGATCACCCTATATTGTTAATAGCCGGTGGTAAATCGAACGAAAAGGTCAGAGACTTAGCCCAAGCAATACTATTGGGCGATCCTGGCGATGACAAACAGGAAGGGACGGGTTTTATCCCTAAGTCCTGTATTGGGACATCGGTAAGAAAGCCGGGCGTTCCTAATGCCAAACTCCATCAATACGTTCGCCATTACACTAACGGTGTTTATGATGGAGATTCAAAGATTACTTTCTTAGCTTATGATGCTGAGGATCAGGCATGGATGGGATTTCCTGCTGACGAGGTATGGTTAGACGAAGAACCCCCCGAAGTGATTATGGGGCAGGCAACTCGTGCGACCATCGACAGAGGCGGCTCCATAGGCATGACTTTTACCCCTGAGAGTGGTCGAACAACAGTTGTCCAGATGATTGACGCCCATTGGTCACAGCACAGTGCTTCGTGGATGGACGCCTCTGGTGGAGATTTCACTATTACGTTAGCAAATGGACGTAAGCTTGAATTTAAGACGGTTTACGGCATTAAAGGCCAAAAGGGTCATCTGACTGAAGAAAAAGTTAGAAACGCTTTAAAAGGCATGTTGCCCCACCAACAGGAGATGCGTGTTTTGGGTGAACCCATGCAAGGTTCAGGACTTATCTTTGAGTTCCCACAAGATCAGGTTATGTGTCAGCCTATTGAAATTCCTGACCATTGGCCGCGTATCGCCGCGATGGACTTTGGAGGAACTTCGGCTAAAGCCCATCCCTCTGCGGCTGCTTGGGCAGCCCATGACGTTGATAACGATATTATCTATATCTATGACTGTTTGAAGATGTTTTCAAATACCCCTGCTGATGTCGCTGCAAGGATTATTGGTCGTCCTCAATGGATACCGATGATGTGGCCGCATGATGGTCAAAAGGATGCTCCTGCTGGAGGAGTTAAGGTCAAGGATATGTATAAAGATTATGGCGTTAATATGTTCCATACATGGGCAACCAACCCCGACGAGGACAAGGAAGAAGGAAAAGGGGCTTATAAAAGAGAACAAGCTCTAATCGAGATGAATGCGCGTTTTGCAGACCGAAGATTAAGAATCTTTAACACCCTTCCTGAAATTTGGGA
>JAOUJT010000014.1 GCA_029883105.1 Gammaproteobacteria bacterium | reverse complement strand
TGCACCGATAACACCTACCATCGCAGCAAGGATGGTGGAGGCAAGAATGGTCGCCGCTGCGAGACCGCCGTTAAGGCCGCCCATCCACTTATAGACCACATCGAACATCTCTTCGATCAGGCCTGCGCGCTCCAGCATCGAGGCCATGAAGATAAACAGTGGTATGGCCGCCAGATCAGGGTTGGTCATCATCGGAAAGATGCGTGTGGGGATGATGTTCAGCATGATCTGATCACCGATCAGATAGATGAATACCACACCCAGACCACCGGTAACGAAGGCCAGCGGCAGTCCCACCATCAGGAACACAAACAGGGTACCGAACATGATCCATGTCAGGCTGGCAATATCAGCACCGCCGAGCATACCGGCGAAGGTGAAGAGAAAGTAGGACTCTTCATCATAGGGATCGAAGAACAGGATATTGACCAGTTCCACGCTAACGATAAAGGCAAATATCGCAGTGGTGACGATCATCGCCCAGGTCCAGAAATCACCCTTCTTCTTGGAAGTAATAGCTTGAGAATTCATTACGCTGCCGCTCCCATTTTTTTGAAGGTACGTATATCTTTAATCAGTTTGGAGATACCCGCTAACAGCAACAGGAATGAGCCCAATAACATCATGCCTTTTACCGGATAGTATTGTACGCCCCAGGTCTCTACTGTCGTCTCGGCCATCTCGAAAGAATTAGCAAAGAAGCTCAATGCAGTGCCTGTCATTGCCAGGGCAAAGATAAAGAAGAATACAGAGGTAAAGATATCCAGGCCGACGCGGCCACGTGCAGGCAGCTTGACGTAAAGGATATCAACACGAACATGGGAACCATGTAGCAGGGCAAAGCCGCCGGCCAGCAGGTATTGCATACCGAACAGAAGATACGACGCTTCATGTACCCAGATGGTAGGCATGTTGAACAGATAACGCATGACCACTTCGTAGAAATAGATCACCACCGCATTAACGGTCCATAGTGCAACAAACACGCCGGATTTTTCATTCATCCAGTCCAGTACTTGTGTAAATCGGTTGCCCTCGTCATGGATAACGGGGTCTGATTCGGCCAATAGTTTCAGGGCCAGTTCTTCGTCGGGTGTGAGTGGAACGGTCTCGGAAATTCCTTTTCTCTTCATTACCCACATAATGATAAGCGGCATGATCGCCAACCAACCCCAATACATCCAGTGGGGCAGGACGAATCCAAAACCTTCTAAGTCAGACATAAATAACTCCAGAGACAAACAAAGATACGGGCAGCAGAGTGCTGCCCGTATTGTTTACTGAATTACAGCTTTAAGCCTTTGATATCGGCTTTACTTACGTAACCCATAGTATCGTTTAACATGTAGTCCAATTGCAGCTTGAAGATCTCGGATGCATCCTTGTTCTTCTTCGCCCACTTGAACCAGACAGGAACCGCAGCTTTACGGAACTTGGCCACGTCTTCGGGACCAAAACGTGAAACGATAGAACCGGCAGCCTTGAACTTGGCCATGGCTTCAACGTTACGCTTCTGGATGGCAACGAAGTGGTCGCGTGAATAGACGTATACCTGCTCTTCGACGAATTGCTTCATCTTCGGAGACAACTTCTTCCAGGCACGCAGGTTAACCGTCAGATCCATCAGATCCACAGGCTGATACAGAGACATGGTTCCTGGTGGGCCAAACAGTATGTATTTGGTCACCTGATGGAAGCCCAGGTCGTAGTTCACCGCAGGGCCTACATAGTCGGCCGCGTCGATGGTGCCTTTTTCCAGAGCAGGGAAGATGTCAGAACCGGGGATAGCCACGGTGGTTGCACCTAACTGCTGGAATACCTCTGCCACCATACCGCCTGGCAGACGGATCTTCTTGCCCTTCATATCCTCAACCGTGTTCATAGGAACCTTGGAGTGGATGATGTTGGCGTCGTGCTGGATAGGACCAACATAGAACAGGCCATACTTGGAGTAGATCTTACGTGCCTTTTCCAGCATACCCAGACCGTAGAACATGGTGTCCCACTGTGCAGGCTGGTCTGGACCAGCAGGATAAGACGACAGGAATACAGAAGCAGGGATCTTACCGGACCAATACAGGGTAAAAGGGTTCATACCATGTAATACGCCGGAACGTACTGCGTCAAACAGTGCGTTGTTATCGGCCGCAACGGATTTGGCAGCAAAAGGCTTGATGCTCAACTCTCCGCTGGACTTTTCCTTCATCTGACCTGCCCATTCTTTGAACAGCTCGTAACCGGTGGTACCGGCATCCCAGGTTGTCTGAATCTTCCAGGTTGTACCTTTGGCTGCTTCGGCATTACTGATGAATGGAGCACCAAGAATGGTCGCACCACCAACCGCAGCTGCACCTTTTAGGAACGAGCGACGATCTTCAGTCTTGTTAGCCGTAATTATCAGCTTATCTTCATTACTCTTCATTGTTTTCCTCCTAACTTTCGGGGTATTTTCCGCAGAGCTGTACGAATACAACATCACGAAATCTCCTGCATCATTGTATGTATACCAATGATTACCGCTGCTATCCTTTATATAGCAGCATTTGTTCTTCTATTAAGTCTTGCCAGGCCACAGTCTGTCTGGCCTTAAACGCCAGATAGTCGTTATTGTCACATTCGTTATGGCCTCTTACCTGATCCATCGCACACTGCAACAGACCGGAAAAGAAATTAATTTTTCGTATACCAGAGTTTACTGATGCTCGTATGTCATCGTCTGTAACGCCGGTAGCGCCATGCATCACCAATGGCACATCAGTTACTGATTTCACATCGCGAATAGTCTCGAAGCTTATGTGTGGCGACTGTGTGTAGATACCATGAGCGGTTCCCACAGCAATGGCAAGTGCATCGATACCGGTATGTGAAACGAACTCCTTTGCCTCATCAGCCTGAGTATAGGGTATCTCCTCGGCGCTTTCGCTACCGGTATCGGCTACCCCCTCTTCACCGGCAACAGCGCCCAACTCACCCTCTACCCCGGCACCATAGCTATGGGCCAGTTCCACTACCTGTTTGGTGATGGCGATATTTTCAGCAAAGGGCAGCTGCGAGCCGTCGATCATGATGCTGGTAAAGCCCAGCTCCAGTGCCTGTCTGATCATGTCCAGCTGATCAGGTCCGGCGTGATCCAGGTGCAAGGCGATGGGTTGTTCTGCTGCGTCAATGATAGCCAGCAATGAGGGTGTTAGCAGGGGGGCCTTGATGACATCAAAGTGACGACTGGCGATACCGATGATGGCCGGCAGACCAAGATGATCCGCACGATTGGCCACCGCCTGTGCCATATCCAGATCGAGAACATTAAAGCTGCCGATGGCAGCTTGAGTATTCGCCAGTAGTACCTGGTTCAGGTTGGCTCGCATATGTGGTTCCTGTCAGGGTTGTGGTAGTCCGGCCAGACGCGCATAGGCGGTGGCGACGCCCTTGTCATCACCGACGTTGCCGGGGAATATCACCACGGGCATATCAGGATAACGGGGATGGTTGGAGGGGCAGCGTACGACAGAACATCCTGGCAGAATCTGGCCGACCACACGTGAGGTCTTCAGTGCCAGACCGGAACTCAGGACATCATTGGAGGTGATGCCGCCCTTGCTGATCAGGAAGCCCAGGCTGCGTGGCAGGTTTCGCACCACGTCCATCAGAAAGGCTGAAACCATCTCACCAAAGGCCAGACGGGTGGCCTGATCCTTAAAGCTCAACTCCACGCGACTGGTAAAGATCACAGGGGTCTGGCCGTCGTCATGGATCTGTTGGGTTTTCTGAACAATCTTCTCTAGCATCAGGGCTCGGTCGCTTTCAAGTCTGGCTACATCCACTTCAATCGGCACAATATTGTCCATCTTTAATAATTGTTCCAACTGCTGGGTAGTCTTCTTTACATGCGAACCGACGATGACCGCACCGGCCTTGCCATCACGTACATAGGCCGACATCGCCTCGGCGGCCACCGGTTGTGGTGGCAGTTTTGCCAGTGCGGTCAACAGACTGGCGGCGCTACGGAATAAAAAGCGTTTACCTTTTCCCGCTGCCTGCATCAGCTGTGAACAAAAATTATTCAGGTCGTTCTGGTTTTCACTGTCGACGACACAACAGAGATTGCCTTCCAGCGCCAGCAGACGCTCTGTGTTATCACCACGTACGTCATCGAGAACAAAACGCTCTACCTGATTGGCCTTGATACGTCCACTGGTCTTCTCTTCCACATAGTCGGGTAGATAGCTGTGGTGGTAACCAAATACCGAGTCATTGGCGAATTCGGTTTCGTGAACCGGAACCTCTTTGCCATCAACGATCAGGTAATGAATGCTGTCGCGGGTAATACGGCCACCTTCAAAAAAGGCAGGTACCATAAAGTGGGCGTCGAACGGCCCCAGCTCTTCGGCGATGATGTCGGTCTCTACCGGGTAGTGACCACGCAGTGTGGAGTCGGAACGGCTAACCAATAATGGATTGTATGGCTTGCCGATCTTTTCCAGTTCAAGAAGGGCTTGTTTAACGTTCTGGCATACCTCACGAGTAATATTTGCCGCATTATCGGCAGACATCCCACGGGTATTGGTGAGAACGAAAAACAGAGGCGCATCATCAAGGATGGCCTCTTTCAAGGTGATGACATCCCACTTGGTCAGCAGCAGACAGCTATGCACCGTCTGCGAACCGGTAGGATCATCATCCAAAACGATAATCTTGGTCTGGCTCATGCCTTACCTCTGTAAAAATATTACAAGCTAAACGCAGAGGGCGTCTCTGCGATCTCCGCGTTAATGCTCTTTCAACAAAATAAAAAGCCCGTGTAGGACAAGTGTGCAGGGAGTACTAATCACTAGGAGGGATTATAGTTTCCTACACGGGCATCAAACTTTTACTAACTTAGATCTTTTGCTCGCTGGGCCATGAAATCAGGGGTAATACCGTTGAAGTCCATGATCTCTGTGGGTGTCGCGGTGGTTTCACCACGCTTCCAGCATACGGTGTCACGCTTGGGAGCGCGGCTACGCAGCAGTACCGGTTCCAGCGGACCAGAAGGACCACCACTGACAGCCATCAATACATCGCCATCGAACAGGGCGTTGAAGTGGTCGTCATCCATAAAGCCGTTATCGGGCTGGGATACGGTGTCCCAGGAAACATCGGTAGCACGGTAGAGCTGACGTGGGTTAACCACGGCAACGATACGTACCTTGTAACCGTCTGCTTCCAGCTTGTCTTTGGCCTCGAATACGGGCAAGAAGACCATGTCGCCGGTAACAGCAAATACCACAGTACCTTTATCGCCTGACTCTGACTCGTATATAGTTGCTGCACCCTTTTCGACCGCACCACGTGCTTCGTCCATAGACATATACACAGGCAGTGGGCTCTTGGAAGCGATGATGGTCATGTTCTTGTTAAAGCTGTTGGTGGCGTATTCGTAAGCCACCTGCATAACATTGGCATCACAGGGGAACAGCGGGAAGCTGTTGCCGTTACGCATCATCGCAGCAAAATAGTTTTCGATCTCAGGACGCTGATGGGTCCAGCCGTTACGACCCTGCTCCAGTGCACCGGCGGTAAACATGGTGACCACAGAAGGTGTCTTGCGACGCAGCTCGGCCATGGCCTGGGCCACGGTCTGGACGATGGGCCAGCCGTTAATGGCGAATGACTCGTAAGACAACCAAATGGCGCGTGAACCGAACAGGCTTAGACCAGCAACCAGACCGGCACAGGCGTCTTCGTTCAGTGGCTCGTAACACTGACCGTTAGGCTCCTGGTTATATAGAGGATCTACTGTCGGGTGACGGATCTTCAGCGCGTCGTTGATGTTCTTCATCGCCGAGGCCTCGTTACCGTCGGCATTGGCCACCACGTAACGCTTATCCTGCAGACCTACCTGGGCCACCAGTGCTCCCATGTTGGTGGCAGGAACGGCTTTGTCACCCTTGGCGTACTCTTCCATCTTCAGCTTGATGACTGGCAGTTCCATTTCAAATTCTGTTACTACGGTCTTTACAGCGGGGCCGCCACCGGCGCGGCTGAAGTTGTCACGTACGATCTGCCAGGCTTCAGCAGGCAGTGCGCGACGGGTCAAACCGTCGATCATGTGCTGGGTATCCAGGGTATCGGTGGGATACAGGTTATGCGACTTGGCACCTACGGCGTGTACACCAGTACCCTTCAACTGCTTGATGATGAAGGCGGTCAGCTTGCCACCCAAAGCAGACTTGGCGGCCTTGTCTACGCCCTGCAGGACGGCCTTGGTAAAGGCCAGACGCTGGGTGAAGGAGAAACGGCTGCTGTCTACGAATGCGCCATCCTGATCGGAGTCGTCGAAATCTTTGGCATCGATGATGATGACTTCATCGAAGCTGTGACCTTTCCAGTAGGCTTCCATCTGCTCATTACTGTGCAGAGAGACCATGGAGTGGTGTTCCTGTGAATAACCGTTCCAGATCAGTGTGGGCAGGAAGTTGGTCACGTCAGGGTAGGCCATGTGGAAATGCATCATCGCATTCAATACATAGGGTTCGCCCATGCCACCGTCACCGATGGTAACGGGGAACAGCTTGTCACGGTGCAATAAGGCACCGGCCATGGCGAAATGCTGGCCCTGGCCCAGAGGGCCGGCAGGGGCAAGCAGTCCAGGAATAGCGCCAGAGAGATGGCCCAGCAGTCCGTGCTTTTCACGGAAGCGTTCCATCATGTCATTCATGTTGTTGATGCCCATCTCTTCCAGTGAGGAATCGAGGAACATGGAAGAGTAGAAACCGGGAGCATGGTGACCCACCTCAGTAACGATGTTGGTGTGACCCAGCATCATCAGTGCGGAGTGGGCTTCGGCAGAGGAGGCGAAACCACCGGGGTGACCGGAACCCTTGGCGCTACACATCTGCAGAGTGACGTAGCGTAAGGCATCGGCACCTAATAAGGTCTGGAATACTGCTTGGTCATCAGAGGCATCGGCGATGGCCGATTGACCTTCGGCGATAACCGCAGTATCTGCATGATTGGCCATCTCGGGCCAGGACTCACCGAAATATTGTATGCCTTCGCAAAAAGCGGGTGTGTTGGACATGTCTTTGCTCCTAAAGATCCAAAAGGGAGATGGCTCCCATTACCAGTTGCGCTAAATTTAGATGAAGAACCGTTATTTCACAATATCAAATCGATTTCATACTATGAAATCCTACTGTTCTAGTCCAGGTATCTCTTTGGGGATAGTTGGGTTAATGATTAATTATCAGGCACTTGGATGTGTTTTGTATGGATTCTAGTATAACCAAGGGGACTGCTCGGTCATTTATATTTAACAAATTTGTGACAATTGAAGCGATTCTGTTTTGGTGTTTTCGCTGTATAGTTCCTACTTTCATAATATGGGATGTGCGGCAATGGTTGAAAAAACTACCTCATCAATACAGGTGGTCGATCGTCTGGTCTCTTTGATGGACGCGATTGCGATGTATGACGGTCCGGTGTCACTAAAATTTTTATCGGCAGATACCGGCCTGCATCCCTCTACGGCATTTCGTATCTTGTCATCCCTCTCCACCCACAACCTGGTTGAGCGTGAGCCTACCGGTGGTTATGTGCTGGGACGTCATCTGGTTCGACTGGCGGCATCGGTCAGTTCCAAGATCGATGTCATCGCAGAAGCCAAGCCGATTATGGAGTGGCTGCGTGATCAGGTGGACGAAACGGTGAATCTCACCATGCGTCGTGGTGATGAGGTGGTCTATATGGAAAGGGCCTTATCCAAGCGTATGATGCGAGTGGAGCAATTGATCGGCAGCCATGCACCGCTACATGTTACGGCTGTAGGTAAATTGATTCTGGGTTCAGGTGGTGATCAGGAATTGCATGACTACGCCGTACGTACAGGCCTGCCGGAATATACGGTAAACACCATTACCGATGAAGAGGAACTGAAACGTCTTTCCAAAAGTGCTGTGACTCGTGGTTATGCCCTGGATAACGAAGAGGCAGAGCTAGGGGTCGGTTGCATTGGTGTGCTGGTGATGGATGACAGTACAAATACCGTTTATGGTTTGTCCATCTCCGCACCGATAGAGCGTAGGCAGGATGAGTGGGTCAGTTTACTGATGGAAGCAGGTCGCAAACTGTCTGATCGATTGGGTTCGGCGATACCTAAGCCCGGTGTTGCAATAGCAAGCTAGAAGGCGTTTATCAACGAAATAGACGGTCTTCTGCTCGAACAGAGCAATGCCAGGGAATGGCATTGCTCATCGGCCGTTAGCCACAGCCTTCGCTGTCTTGCGAAGCGGGGACAGTTGGTGAGTGGTATCCATCTGCAGACGGGAGGGTGCTGGACTGCTAAGGGTTCATGACCAAGTTATCCGGCTAATCCTGATGCGCCCCAAGAATATTCAGCGCCACTGCCTCAGCACATTTGATCCCATCGATCCCCGCCGAGAGTATGCCGCCGGCATAACCTGCACCCTCACCGGCGGGGTAGAGGCCGAGGGTGTTGATGCTCTGGTAATCACTACCGCGCTTGATGCTGATGGGGGAGGAGGTGCGCGTCTCTACACCAGTCAGTACCGCATTGGCCATGGCAAAGCCTTTGATCTGTTTATCAAACACCGGAATGGCCTCGCGTATAGCGGCGATAGCAAAGGGTGGTAAGGCCTTGGATAGATCACCCAGGGTGATCCCCGGTTGGTAGGAGGGGCTCACCTCCGCCAGTGCCTTCGAAGGCCTATCGGCGAGAAAATCCCCCACCAATTGAGCCGGGGCGTTGTAGTTGCCCCCCCCCAACTCAAACGCCAGCCGTTCCAGTTTGCGCTGCAGTTCTATACCGGCAAATACATGTCCGGGATAATCCCTTTGTGGATCGATACCTACCACGATCGCCGAGTTGGCATTCCGTTCGTTGCGTGAGTACTGAGACATGCCATTGGTGACAACGGCCCCCTCCTCGGAGGTTGCGGCAACGACGGTACCGCCGGGGCACATGCAAAAACTGTATACACTACGATTGTTTTTACCGTGATGTACCAGACTATAATCTGCTGCGCCGAGGATCGGGTTGCCGGCCTCGGCACCAAAGCGCGCCTGGTCGATTACTGACTGCGGGTGTTCGATACGAAAGCCGATGGAAAACGGCTTCGCTTCTATGTAGATACCTTGTGCCAGTAACATCTCAAAGGTATCACGGGCACTGTGACCGATGGCGAGGATGATGTGTCGGCTGTGCAGGGTTTCACCACTGTGAAGGGTCACACCAGTGATCTGTCCCATGCCATCAGTAGTCGGGTCACGTTGTAGGGTCTCGACCTTTTGTTCAAATCGTATCTCACCACCGAGGCGAACGATCTCGGCGCGCATGTTCTCCACCATCTTCACCAACTTAAAGGTACCGATATGCGGTTTGCTGTCGGTGAGGATCTCCTCCGGCGCACCGGCCCTAACAAACTCGGTTAAGACCTTACGTCCCAAAAAACGCTTGTCCTTGACCTGACTATAGAGCTTGCCGTCCGAAAAGGTCCCGGCACCGCCTTCGCCAAATTGAACATTGGATTCCGTATCCAGCTTGCGTTCGCGCCACAGTCCCCAGGTATCTTTGGTGCGCTGGCGTACGTCCTTACCGCGCTCAAGGACGATAGGCTTTAACCCCATCTGCGCCAATACCAGTGCCGCCATGATACCCGCCGGACCGAAACCGATGATCAGTGGCCGTTGTTGTCCCGGCGCAGGAAAGTTCGCCACAGGCTCGGCAACAAATTTGTAGCTTGTATCAGGACTTGGCTTGATAACGGCGTGTTGGGAACATTGATCCAATACCCGCGCTTCGGTGGCGGCGTTGAGCGCCACATCCAGCTGATAGATAAGCAGAATGTTCGACTTCTTTCGCGCATCAACACTGCGTTTGAATACGGAAAAGTTCAGCAGCTCGTCCATGCTAATCGCCAGAGTGTTCGCGATGGCTGTGGACAAATCATCCTGCGTATGATGCAGAGGTAACTTTAGTTCGGTGATTCGTAACATATCAGTTTGACTGGCTAGGATGTTCGGTGACATCAAGAGGCGACATTTTAGCATGCCGGACCACAGAACCGTGAGCACCGTCGATCCTTGCTCAGGGCCTCTGCCTTCGACATCTGGACATTCGTTTTCGTATCCATCATGGGATAAGGACTTTATGCTGTTCTTTCTGTTCGAAGAAGATCCGCTTAGCAGATTTGTCGTCGAGGTCGAGCGGAGTAGGCTCTTATCATCCCCACATGCTGACTGCTCACCCTAGCGGCAGTCCCTGCCCCCATCTCTTCGCCATTCCCTGTGCCATTGCGGTGTAGTCCGAAATGCGAGTTTGTTTATTTCTTTGTAAACAGTATTCACTATCCTGATTGAATAGAGAGTTGGCCAGGTTGCGTGCGGCATAGGTAATAGAGTGTGTTTTATCCCGTCTAAGTTGTGTGAAATGAGTGAGCGCCTGGTTTAGATCTTGAGGATAGGCATCCAGAGCATTACCCAGATGCCAGGCATCCTCCATCGCCTGGCAGGCTCCCTGGCCGGAAGTGGGTAGCGGAGCATGGGCAGAATCACCTATAAGGATGACGTTGTCCCTGTGCCAGGTGTCGATGGGATCGTGGTCGTGAACATAGATCTTGTTAATGCTCTGTGTATCAGAGTCCTCAATGATCTGAGTGATCGGTTCTGGCCAGTAATTAAATGTAGCCATGAGTTCATCCTTGATTGAGTTTGTGCTGACTTCAATATGTTCGCTGGCCTTACCACCGGCCCAATAACATTTGTATGGGGTGACTGGTACGATGCCAAAGCGTTCGCCTACCCCCCAGTAGTCGCAGACATAGGGATCGCTAAACATCGCCTGCGAGCTTTCCAGTACGCCAATCCAGTTGATAAAGCCCTGATAGACGGGAGTATTGTCCGCATGTACATACTTGCGTGCAACGGAACGCATACGGCCATCGGCACCGATGATTAGTTCTGCCTGTAGTTGCAAACCACTCTCGAAAACTACCTTTGTATGGCCCTTTTCTACATCAATAATATCTACAACGCGATGCTGGTATTCAACCTCAACACCCAGACGAGATAATTCGTTCAGCAATATCCTTTGCAGATCCGTGCGCATGATCGAAAAACTGGGCAAGTCCATCTGATGATTAAGCAGCTTGATATCCAGAAAACCCAGCTCATTTCCGCAATGATCAAATCGTTGCATGCGTGTCGGTTGGCCTGAATATTCTTTAATCCGATCCAGCAAGCCAAGTTTTTTCATGACAAAGCTGGCGTTGGGCCAAAGTACAACGCCAGCTCCGATCTGGCTTGGTTCATCGGTTCGCTCAAAGATACGTACCTTATGACCTTTATGGCATAGGGCAATGGCTGTTGTAACGCCCCCTACACCGGCACCGAGTATGCTGATATCCATATGAAACTCCGTTTGTCGATTTATCCTTGTCTTACCGTTTATATATATCTGTAGAGTATTTGTGTCGTTGTAACACTAGTCGATGTAGTAATGTCCTTATCCCAAGAAACAGGATGATTATTTTGTTCGACTTTTTGTTATCTCAGGCATCAGCACTACCAAACCAGAACCCGGTATCCTTTTGCAGAAACTCATCATAGGGGATGTAGTGTGACCCATCGCAGGAGAAGTTGAGTCCCACCATACCGTTAATGACGTTCAGCGATCCGGCACGCAGATAGACGTTCTCATCGGCAAAGCGCAAGGCCTTAAATATCTGGAATACCTGTTGGATCTGCTCAGCGGGCACGATGGCTCGTGGATGGTAGGGCCGTCGGGGATAGGCCAGACAGGTGGCGGGATCGGTGAGTTCGTGGATGTTGAGCAATCGATAGACGAATGGATCATCCACCTGCCAGATGGTGGCGCGGTTGCTGGAGAAGTGCAGCTTGCCGTGATAAATACCATGGGTCGTCATCAGCTCGGTCATGATGGAAATGACCTCGTCCAGTCTGTCATCCATCAGACTCTCGACGCGGTATTGTTGAAACAGTCCGCTGCGTATGGCGGGATCGCCCTTGTGTTGTTGCCATGTGGCCGGTTCATTATAGAGCCGCTCGGTATACGGTAATTCGCGCATATCGAAGTCGGCACCAAGAAAACCGATGTGTTGACCCTGTTCGTTACGGATCACCTGTATCGCGGTAAGGGAAGGGCGCTTTTTGTTCTTGCTGATGTAGGCATCGGAGAGTTTAAAGTCGGTACTGCCCAGGATGTCCTGCATATAGGGACGATCCATACGGTTGCGATCGAAGTGCGCGGCATCATGTCCCTTGGCTGTGATGTTGTCGGTCAGCTGTTGGCCCAGGGCATCCATAACATAAAGATGTTTACAGTATGAAAAGGTGGGCAGGATCTCGACTAGCAAGGCTTCCAGGGCCTGACGATTGTGAATAAGCTTTGCGCAGCGCTTGGCCAGTTTGTACATCTCGTCGTTTAACAGACCGGCCAGTACCTCGCGCTGGCGTCGAATACTATCTTGCAGATTGTTTTGATTCACGTGACTATCCTAGACCTTTACTGGCACTTCGTGTTGTGACTGCTCTTCCTGTTGCAGGGCCCACATCTCTGCATACAGTCCCTGTTGATCCAGTAGTTGTTGATGCGTCCCCTGTTCGACTATCTGTCCCTGCTTTAGCACCAGGATATTATCCGCATCGATGATGGTGGAGAGACGATGGGCTATCACCAGGGTGGTATGTTGTTCAGCCACAGCCTTTAAGGCCTGATTGATCTGTTGCTCGGTCTGACTGTCCAGCGAGGAGGTGGCCTCATCGAAGATCAGGATCGGCGGTGCCTTGAGGATCACTCGGGCGATGGCGACGCGTTGTTTCTCACCACCTGATAGTTTAAGGCCGCGTTCTCCCACCAGAGTATCGTACTTATCCGGTAGGCCCTGGATAAAGTCATCTATGTTGGCCAGTCTTGCGGCCTGTTCCACTTCTTCCTGTGTGGCATCGGGTTTGGCGTAAACAATATTGTGATAGATGCTGCTGTTAAACAGTACCGTATCCTGTGGCACGATGCCGATGGAACGACGCAAACTGTCTTGTGTAACGTTACGAATATCCTGACCATCAATCGAGATGTTGCCCTCAATAACATCGTAGAAGCGATACATTAAACGTGCGAGGGTAGACTTCCCTGCTCCGGAAGGACCAACAATGGCGACCTTATGACCGGAAGGGACGTGGAAGCTGATGTCATTTAGGATCTCTCGGTCTTGCTTATAATAAAAACGGACATGTTTGAATTTAATATCGGCCTTGGTGATTTGAATGTCCCTGGCGGTGTCTGCATCCTTGATCTCGGTGTCGGTGTCCAGCAGGTTAAACAGGCGATCCATGTCTGCCAATGAGTGGCGTAGCATGCGATAGATGATGCCGAGAAATCCTAAGGGCATGAACAGCTGCAACATCATGGTATTGATCAGTACCAGATCTCCCAGTGTCATGCTTTTGTCCTGCACCCCTGCGGTGGCGAATATCATCACCAGGGTGACACCAATGGCGATGATCGCGCCCTGGCCAAAATTGAGTAGGGCCATGGAGGTCTGGCTTTTGACCGCAGCATCTTCCCAGTTGCTCAGGGTAGAGTTGTAGCGGCTGACCTCCAGCTGTTCATTGTTAAAGTATTTCACGGTTTCGTAGTTGATCAGGCCATCAACCGCCAGACTGCTGGCATCAGAGTCTAGCCGGTTCATCTCATGTCGGTAATGCATACGCCAGTTGGTGACCAGTATCGTAAAGCTCACATAAATGATGACCGTCGAAAAGGTGACGATGGTAAAGATACGGTCGTAGCGTCCCAAGAGGATGGTGGCCACCAGGGCAAATTCGGCTGCGGTGGGGATAATATTGAAGACCAAATAATTGAGTATGGAGGCAACACTGTTGCTGCCGCGTTCCATGTCGCGGGAAACCGCACCGGTCTGTCGCTCCAGATGAAAACGCAAAGAGAGAGAGTAGAGATGTTGAATCACTTTGTGCGAGAGCTTGCGCATAGCGCCGTAGCGAACGCGGGCAAAGATCGCATCACGCAGTTCATTAAACAGAGAGTTACTCAGGCGCAGGGCCCCATAGGCCAGCAACAACATCAGTGGCAGGGTGGCCGAGGAGAGCCCTTGGTCCAGTATGTCGACGATATCCTTTAATATCAGCGGCACACCGACCGTGGCTAGCTTGGCCAGCATCAGACTGAGCAGGGCGATAAGAACACGACCCTTGTACTGCCAGATATAGGGGACAATACGCTTTAGATTGGAGAAATCCTGACGCTGCTGGTCTGGTGCCTCGGTATATCGGTGTATCGTCATATTTGCTCGCAGTGTAACCGGGAGAGCCCGGAATCAGTGAAACCTTGTGACTGCCAATCATATCAGAAACCGAGAGTTTTTCTCAGGAAAGAGGATTATCTGCTATGGCGGGATAGTTCTGTTTGCAGAACTATAAATAGCACGGGACAGAGTATTGTCGTTTTCTCAATTCTACTCTGCACATAGCATGCAGTAGGCTGGCGCAATAAGAGGTAATGTGCCGCATACGCCCGTTTATTTTATCGCCAGTGACATGGCTGGACGGATGTAGCCCACATACCAAAATGGCTCGTTAAACAAGATTTCGTGACTGAGTCTTACGGCCTGACCGGTCTTTGCCAGTAGTGCCTTGTCGTCAAAATAGTGAGCGAGAAACAAACTGTTTTGAATCACCATGGCAGATGGCGACGGTAATACATCGTCACTGATTAGGTAACTACGATTACCATATTGAAGGAATGTTTCATCACTGCGTTGCCAGCCATCATCGTAAAAACGTTCCCATGCCTGATGGTTTAAATGTAACGCAAGTTGTAGGGATGTTTCATCCTTACTGTATCTGTTCCAGTCAATAAGGGCCTTTGTCACCAGGCTATAATCTTCCAATCCGGCATTTCCCAATGGTTTGTTGTCTGAATGTGCTCGAAATAGATTTTTCCCATCCCATAATTCTTGTGTTAGGTAGTGATGGACACTATTCGCGGCATGGATATATTTTTCATCCTTCGTTTCACTGATGGCTTCTATTAGCGCAGACAGTGTTAATGCATTCCATGCGGCAAGGCGTTTGATATCCCGGGGAAGAGTGCGCTGTGATCGGGCCTTAAGCAATTTTTCCTCTGCTGAGTGGTAGAGTGCTATGGCTTGATCCGCAGAGATATCCATGAGTGTGGATGTCTCGAGTAATGAGGTGTGTTGCACCGCATGGTACCCGTCATCAAGTGATGGATTACCCGACATGCCCCAGTGAAGACGGATTAGCTGATATTCATCTTTGTTTAGATGTTTTTTAAGTTCGTCCGCTTGCCACAAATAATAACCACCTTCGACATTGTTGCTATCGATGGCGGACAAGCTGGCGATGAAGGCGCCATCTTTATGACTCATATAACGCAGTATGAAATCGATGGTATGCAAGGCCGTATCACGATATTTTGGATTTTTGAAGACTCTGGCGGCATCGAAGTAGAGTGTGGCTAATAAGGCATTGTCATAGAGCATCTTTTCAAAGTGGGGGATCTGCCAGCCGGGATCAACGACATAGCGATAAAACCCTCCACCTAATTGATCATACATTCCCTGACTGGACATTTGATCCAGGCTAAGGCGAAGAAAATTTCCTAGTCGCGTATCTTTATCTTGCTCATAGATGGCAAGCAATGCCTGCAATTGCGGAACCATGGGGAATTTATTTTGCTCACCAAAGCCGCCTTGTATTTCGTCAGCCAGTTGCCAGGTCTGACTGAGCAGTGTTTGTTGGTAGGTCTTTATATCGTGTTTGCTCGCCACATGAGAAGGTGGACGACTGTTTTGCAGATCCAGTTCGGCGGCAGCATTGTTTGCCTCCTTGCTCAGTTGAGCCGCGTCTTCCTGCCAGAGTGTATTTAACTTCGTTAGAAGGGTCTTGAACTCAGAGGGTGGCTGATACACTAGACCCACCAATGGATGGCCGTGTGGGGTAATAAAAACATTTAGCGGCCAACCGGAATAGCCCTGGGTATTTTCCAAAAAGTTGATCAGGTAGGCATCAAGGGCAGGGTTTAACTCTCGGTCTACCTTCACGGGTATGAAGTGCGTATTTATTAGGCGGGCAATTTCCGTGTTTTGATAACTCTCACGCTGCATCACGTGACACCAGTGACAGGAGAAATAACCACTGGAGACATAGATGAGTTTGTTTTCTTTTCGTGCAGCATTAAATGCAGCACTGCCCCAGGTTTGCCAGTTCACCGGATCCTTACCATGCATGGACAGATAAGGAGATGGGTGATTGGTCAGGGTATTCCTGAGTCCGGCCTGTGTCGGCAATGAAACAAGGAGTAAAACCAGAAACAGAGTAAAACGACGTTGCATAGCGAAATCCTTCTCTATCATGGTAACGATTCAGACATAAAACATATGTACGCAGTCGGACAGCGGGTAGATTCGTAGTGTTGCTGAAGACTCTCGTGCCTGCCTGAGATTGAACTCAAGGACTCGATACAAAGGCGGCCGGGTAAGGAGAAACACCTGACGAATAGGCGAAGTGTTCAAGGTGAGGCGTTCATCATCGAAAGCCCACATGTGAACTTTCGATGATGCCGTTTATTGACTAAGGACTTTTCTTGTCGTTGCTTTCATTGTCGCTGTCGGAACCATCCTCTGATTTTTCATCGCTCTGCTCAGAATCCTGGCCTTCATCCTTCTCCCAGTCCTCATCCAGCTCTTCCGCTTCCATACGATCCAGTTCGGCTTCCATTTCATCTTCGGACATGGGGTCGTATTCGTTCATGTCTTCGTCGGCAAAGACCAGACCGGCATCCGGTGTAGACTCAGTATCTGAGTGCTCGGTGTCCTCGCTATGTTCTTGCAGCTGTTGCTGTTGACCATCGGGATCATCATCGTAACCATCCTCTTCCTTGCGTACAAAGAAGCGCGAAAAGATGACGCCCATTTCAAACAGGAACCACATGGGCAACGCCAGCATGACCTGTGAAATGACATCGGGCGGGGTGATCAACATACCAATAACGAACGCCCCAACGATGATGTAGGGGCGCTTTTCCGCCAGGCTTTCGGGGGTGGTCATACCTGTCCATACCAGCACGATGGTGGCAATGGGCACCTCAAAGGCGACACCAAAGGCGAAGAACATAGTGAGAGCAAAGCTCAGGTACTGACTGATATCCGGTGTCCAGGCCACACCTGCCGGAGTAAAGGCACCCATAAACTGATACACCATGGGCATAACCAGGAAGTAAGCGAAGGCGACTCCGGCATAGAAGAGGATAATGCTGGAGATCATCAGTGGGAAGACAAGTTTCTTCTCGTGCTGATACAAGCCAGGGGCGATAAAGGCCCACAACTGGAATAAAATGACCGGTACTGCGACGTAAAAGGACATCACCAGGGTCAGTTTGAACGGGGTCAGAAAGGGGGTGGCGACGCCGGTCGCGATCATGCCGCCACCTTCGGGCAGGCTGCTTATGAGAGGGCCTGCGAAGATGGCGTAGATATCGTTGGCAAACGAGAACAGGGCAAAGAAGACCACCAGTACAGTGATCACCACCCTTAATAAACGATCACGTAGTTCTACCAGGTGGGCGAGAAAGGGGAGTTCTACCCCGACTCCTTGATCAGGCGTTGCCATGTTGTTCTTTCTTCTCGTTATTGTTATTGGGAGAACTATCCTTGTTCGTGCCAGACGAAACGTCACTGCGATTGTCGGTGACCGGCGTATTTGGCGCCTTGTCTTCGACAGGTTCATCATCAATCGCATTCATGACATATTGGTCTGAATTTTCTATGCTGGCGCGGGTATCATTCAAGATATCGCGCAGTTCGTTGATCTCACCCTGTTTGTCATCCAGAATTTGACGCAACTCGGTGGAGTTGATCTCTTTTTCCAGATCTGCACGGGTGGAGGCAACAAAGCCACGCATCTTGCCTACCCAGGATCCGAGGGTACGGGCAACGGCAGGCAGACGCTCGGGTCCGATAACCACCAGACCCACCACGCCTATAATCAGTACTTCCCAAAAGCCAATATCAAACATAAGAGATTCTCGAGCGAATTACTTTTCGCTCTTTTCCTTGTTGACTTCGCCTTCGATGACCTTGCCTTCGTCCTGCTTGTCTTCGACCTTTTCTCCTTCATCCTTCATGGACTTCTTGAAGCCCTTGACTGCGGCACCCAGATCGCCACCAATGTTACGCAGACGCTTTGCACCAAATAGCAGAAGCACGATAACCAGAATGATCAGCAAATTCCAAACACTAAAACCCATTTTCTTTCTCCAATTCCGAATGTCTAATTATTAAAACCAGGCAGGTTGGTTCCGCCCATTAGGTGTATATGCAGGTGGAAGACCTCTTGGCCCCCGCCTTTTCCTGTATTGATGATGGTGCGGAATCCGTGCTCCAACCCTTGATCTTTTGCCAGCTTGGGCAACAGCAACATCATGTGGCTGATCAAGGCGCTGTGTTCAGCGTTCAATTCGTTCAGACTGTTTATGTGCAGCCTAGGGATCATCAGCAAGTGGACATCGGCCTTGGGCGAGATGTCCTTGAAGACGATAACCTGTTCGTCCTTATATACTATGTCGGCGGGGATGTCGCCATTGCCGATCTTACAAAACAGACAATCTGACATACTATTCTTCCCGTTGGGCCTTTTCTTCCAGACCGGAGAGACCAAAGCGGCGGTCCAGCTCGGCCAGCACCTGCTCGGGTTTCAGGCCCTGATGCGCCAACAGCACCATACTATGAAACCACAGATCGGCGGTTTCATAAATGATCTTGTCCGCATCCCCGTCCTTAGCGGCCATCACCGTCTCGGTGGCCTCTTCACCAATCTTCTTCAGGATCGCGTCCAGGCCCTTGCTGTAGAGCTTGGCCACATAGGATGAGTCGGGATCAGCATCTTTGCGCGCCTCCAATACCTCGGCCAGCTTGTCTAAAACCTCTTTGCTCATTTGTTGTATATCGCCTTGGGGTCCTTGAGTACCGGTTCTACTGTTACCCACTGACCATCTTCGAATTTTTTATAGAAGCAGCTTTCTCGACCGGTATGGCAGGCGATACCGCCGTGTTGCTCGATGGAAAGCTGGATCACGTCGTTATCACAGTCGAGACGGATCTCCTTCACCGTCTGCATATGGCCGGATTCCTCACCCTTGTGCCAGAGACGATTACGCGAACGCGACCAGTAGACCGCTTCACCCAACTCCACCGTCTTTTCCAGTGCCTCGCGGTTCATCCAGGCAAACATCAGGTTACGCTTGGTCTCGGCATCCTGTGCAATCACCGGCACCAGCCCATCCTCTGTCCACTTTATGTCATCCAGCCAGTCGGTCATTAGAGGCGTACCTCTATGCCGGCCTTTTTCATTTCGGCCTTGGCCTCGCCGACGGTGTATTCACCGAAGTGGAAGATGCTGGCGGCCAGTACTGCATCGGCGTGGCCTTTGGTAATGCCTTCAGCCAGATGCTGAAGATTGCCGACACCACCGGAGGCGATCACGGGTACTGAGACGGCGGTGCTGACGGCGCTGACCAGGGCATTATCGAAACCGTTCTTGGTACCGTCACGATCCATGGAGGTGAGCAGGATCTCTCCCGCGCCATAGTCGACCATCTTAATGGCCCACTCTACGGCATCTATACCGGTAGGTTTACGACCACCGTGGGTGAAGATCTCCCACTTATCATCGCCCACCTGTTTGGCATCGATGGCGACAACGATACATTGTGAACCGAACTTGTCGGCGGCTTCTTTTACAAATTCAGGATTAAACACTGCAGCGGTATTGATTGCCACCTTATCAGCACCGGCATTGAGCATACGGCGGATGTCTTCCACCTTACGGATACCGCCACCGACGGTTAGCGGGATGAAGACCTGGCCTGCGACCTCTTCTACTACATGCACCATAGTCTCGCGGTCGTCACTGGAAGCGGTGATGTCGAGGAAGGTCAGTTCATCGGCGCCCTGTTCGTCATAACGCCGGGCGATCTCCACCGGATCACCGGCGTCGCGGATATCGACAAACTGCACGCCTTTGACCACTCGACCATTGTCCACATCAAGGCAGGGAATAATACGTTTCGCTAGTGTCATTTTGGTCCCCAGTATAAACGCGGAGTTCGCAGAGGTGCAGAGACACAGAGAAGAGCACTAAAGGGGCTAGAGATAAAGTTTAAAAGACTCTGCGTCTCCACGTCTCCGCGCCCTCTGCGTTGATCCCCTGTCTTCAATAAGAACATCTTATTTGGCACTGAGTTCATCCGCCAGCTTCTGGCCTTCGGCAAAGTCGAGGGTGCCTTCGTAGATGGCGCGACCGGTGATGGCCCCCATGATACCTTCGTCTTCAACCTTACACAGGTTGGTGATGTCATCCAGATTGGTGATGCCACCAGAGGCGATTACCGGAATGGTGATTGCCTGAGCCAGCGCGACGGTGGACTCGAGGCTGACACCACTCATCATGCCGTCACGGCTGATGTCGGTGTAGACGATAGCCTCGACACCATCCTGTTCAAACTTTTGTGCCAGATCGATGACATCGTGGTGAGAGAGTTTGGACCAACCGTCGATGGCCACCTTGCCATTCTTGGCATCAAGACCAATGATGATGTGGCCGGGAAACTCGGAGCAGATATCACTGACAAAGTGCGGTACGTTCACTGCCTTGGTACCGATGATGACGTACTGTACACCAGCATCCAGATAGGCCTGTATGGTATCTTCATCGCGTATGCCGCCACCGATCTGGATCGGCAGGTCGGGATAGGCATCGGCAATGTTTTTGACCACCCCAGCGTTGACCGGTTTGCCGGCAAAGGCACCGTCCAGATCAACAATATGCAGACGTCGCGCACCGGCCTCGACCCATTGACCTGCCATGTCGACAGGATCTGCGGAATAGATGGTGGCATCTTCCATACGCCCTTGTTTCAGACGTACACATTTACCTTCTTTTAAATCAATAGCAGGGATCAGCAGCATATTGTTACCTGTTTAGTTATTTCCGTCCCAGTTGAGAAAATTTGCGTACAGTTGCAGTCCGGCAGACTGGCTCTTTTCCGGGTGAAACTGTACCGCGAATACATTGTCTTTTGCTACCGCAGCGGTAAAGGCATGCGGGTAGGTACTAAAGCCTGCGATCAGCTCTGGATCTGCCGGTTCCACATAGTAGCTGTGGACGAAATAGAAGTGGGCACCGTCATCGATACCTTGCCACATGGGATGCTTCTCCATGGCAAAGTGGACCCGATTCCAACCCATGTGTGGCACCTTCAGGCGCTCGCCACTATCGGGGTCGGTCATACTCTTATCGAAGGCCAGTACTTTGCCAGGCAACATGCCGAGACATTCAACGCCAGCGTTCTCTTCACTGAACTCGAACATCGCCTGCATGCCGACACAAACACCCAGCAGGGGTTTGCTTTGTGCGAACTCCTTGGCCAACTGATCCAGACCCAGACGTTTCATTTCGGCCATGCAATCACGCATGGCACCGACGCCAGGTAATACGGCACGGTCGGCAGCAAGGATCTCTTCTGCCTTGGAGGTAACAATGACCTTGGCACCTTCGGCGACCTTCTCCAGCGCCTTGGCGACGGAGTGTAGGTTACCCATGCCATAGTCCATGACTGCAACGGTTTTCATCTGCGGACCTTAAAAGTCGTTAAATAGTAGGATTAGAGGCTGCCCTTGGTGGAAGGCATGATTCCCTGCATACGCGGATCTGCCTCCACTGCCATGCGCAGTGCACGACCGAAGGCCTTAAAGACGGTCTCGGCAATGTGATGCGCATTATGGCCACGCAGGCAGTCGATGTGCAGGCTGACTTGAGCGTGGTTGACGAAGCCCTGGAAGAATTCGTGAAACAGGTCGACATCGAACTGGCCGATACTGCCGCGGCGAAAATCCACGTGCATCTCCAGACCCGGTCTGCCGGAAAAATCGATCACCACGCGAGACAGGGCTTCATCCAATGGCACATAGGCGTGGCCGTAGCGACGAATGCCCTTTTTATCGCCCATGGCCAGTCCAAAGGCCTGACCCAGGGTGATGCCGATGTCTTCCACGGTGTGGTGGTCATCGATGTAGTTATCCCCTTTGGCGCTGATGTCCAGGTCGATGAGACCATGGCGTGCCACCTGATCAAGCATGTGCTCCAGAAAAGGCACACCGGTGTCCAGTTTGGACTCGCCGCTGCCATCCAGGTTTATGGCGCACTGGATTTGAGTCTCCAGGGTATTGCGCTTTACTTCGGCTTTACGTGCAGCCATGAGGGTCTCCATCGTTTAGATGCCTATAGGATACCTTAATATGGTGGCAGGTTTGAATCATTGTTAACGAATTTCGACATTATGGTTGTGGCAATAGGCTCGAATTATCGGATCGCTTGGGATAAACTGCTGACCTAAAGAATAGGTCTATAACAGTTGGTGCGGCATAAGTATGAATGACAAGGTTGTGGACATATCCCAAATGAAGGTTGCCTGCCAGAACTGCAGCCTGTTTCAGCTCTGCCTGCCCATGGGCGTTGATCCCGCAGATCTGAATCGTCTGGATGAGATTATCAAGCGCAAACGCCCGGTCAAACGTGGCGAGGATCTATTCCGTGTCGGCGATGAGTTCAAGGCCATCTATGCCGTGCGCAGTGGTTCCATCAAAACCTATTCCCATAGCCACGATGGTCAGGAGCAGGTGACAGGTTTCCATCTGCCAGGTGAAATACTGGGTCTTGATGCCATCAGTAACGGTCATCACCCCTGTACCGCGAAGTCACTGGAGACCACCAGTGTCTGCGAGATCCCCTTTGAACGACTGGAAGAGCTGGGTCATCAGATCCCCAGTCTACAGCGACAGATGTTTCGTATCATGAGTCGTGAGATCTTCACTGAAGAGAGCCACACCCTGTTATTGGGTAAACGTAATGCCGAAGAGCGTCTGGCAGCCTTCCTATTAAGTATTTCCGGTCGTTTCAAGAGCCGTGGTTTTTCTACTACAGAATTCAATCTGAGTATGTCCCGTAATGACATTGGTAACTATCTGGGACTGGCGGTAGAGACCGTTAGTCGTATGTTTACCCGATTTCAGGATGAAGGCGTGCTGAGTGTT